>NZ_JBSKHT010000005.1:203008-268422 GCF_057128745.1 Pseudomonas rosaeacicularis | reverse complement strand
AAAGGCGCAGGTCTGATTGCCGCCGACTTCAAGTTGAGCGACGTCGACACCACGACCCTAAAGTCGGCCACCATCACCCTCACCAATTTCCACGAGGGCGACTTCCTGGCAGTGGGCAACGCTGCGGGTTTGACTTACACCACCACTGACGTCAAAGACAGTGCTGGCAACGTCACCGGCAAAACCATCACGTTTGAAGGCGGCACTGCCGCTCAGTACCAAACCGCGATCCAGTCGATCACCTTCGACAGCACCTCGCACAACCCGAACGTGGTCGACAACCGCAACATCAATATCACCATCGATGACGGCGGCGCGATCAACAACATCGCGACCACCACATCGACGATTCGTCTGACCGCAACCAACGACGCACCGGTGATCGGCCACACGGGCGACGGCAAAGAATTCGGCAATACCTGGAACGAAACCGCAGCGGGCGGCGACGTTACCCAACCGGGCAAAGGCCCAGGCAAAATCGCAGCTGACTTCACCCTCAGCGATGCCGACAGCACTACGTTGAAATCGGCGACCGTTACCCTGACTAACTTCCACGAGGGCGACTTCCTCAGCGTGGTCGATGCGGCGGGCGTGACTTACACGTCCACGTTCATCAAAGACGGTGCGGGCAACATTACCGGCCAAACCAT
The DNA here is from genome assembly GCF_057128745.1 of Pseudomonas rosaeacicularis. Taxonomy (NCBI): domain Bacteria; kingdom Pseudomonadati; phylum Pseudomonadota; class Gammaproteobacteria; order Pseudomonadales; family Pseudomonadaceae; genus Pseudomonas; species Pseudomonas rosaeacicularis. The sequence continues at coordinate 267,772 of NZ_JBSKHT010000005.1, read as the reverse complement.
CACCTTCCAGGGTGGCACTGCCCAGCAGTACCAAACGGCGATCCAGTCGATCACTTTCGACAGCACGTCGCACAACCCGAACGTGGTCGATAACCGCATCATCAACATCACGATTGATGACGGCAGTACCGGCAACAACATCGCGACCACCACGTCGACCATCCGCCTGACGGCCGAGAACGACGCACCGGTCATCGCCCACACCGGCAACGGTACCGAGTTCGGCAACACCTGGAATGAGACTGCGGCGAACGGCGACATCACTCAACCGGGCAAAGGCGCAGGTCTGATTGCCGCCGACTTCAAGTTGAGCGACGTCGACACCACGACCCTAAAGTCGGCCACCATCACGCTCACCAATTTCCACGAGGGCGACTTCCTGGCAGTGGGCAACGCTGCGGGTCTGACTTACACCACCACTGACGTCAAAGACAGTGCTGGCAACATCACCGGCAAGACCATCACGTTTGAAGGCGGCACTGCCGCGCAGTACCAAACAGCGATCCAGTCGATCACCTTCGACAGCACTTCGCACAACCCGAACGTCGTCGATAACCGCAACATCGCCATCACCATCGATGACGGCGGCGCGATCAACAACATCGCGACTACCACGTCGACGATTCGTCTGACCGCAGAAAATGATGCGCCAGTCGCTGGCGACCCTCTGTCCCCGGCGTCCGGAAGCGGCAAAGAAGATGACACCGCCATCGCGGTCGTGCTCAAGGGCAGCGACATCGACGGCGACATCAGCTTCTTCAAACTGGTTGGCACGGTTGCAAACGGTACGTTCTACGATGCAGCCGGCCACGCGCTGGACAGCACCTCGAACATCGCGGCCACCGGTGACACCGCCACCATCTACTTCAAGCCGACTAAAGACTGGAGCGGCGACGTCAACTTTACCTACACCGCTGTGGACGACAAAGGTGCTCCAAGCGCCTCTAGCGCCAGCGGCAGTGTTCATGTCGCAGCGGTCACCGACACACCTAGCATCGCGCTGGTGAACGACGGTTTCAGCCGTGGCATCGACTTTGAAAGCACTGCCAACGCCGGCAGCTGGGGCGTCATTTCCACCGGCCAGACAGGCGGCGGGCTGTGGCACACCGGCAATAGCGGCGACAAGGTCGAGATTGGCAAGGCCAGCGTTTACGGCGTGACGGATCCTAAAGAAGGCGCGGGCAACCACGTCATCGAACTGGAACGCAACACCGGCGACGCAAGCAACCTGTACACCGACATCCCGGCCAAAGCGGGCGCGACGTACACGATTTCGGTCGATTACTCGCCACGTGCCGGCGCGCTCGATAACTCCGTGATCAACGTCACGTGGGGCGGCGTGCTGATCGGTACGCTGAATGCATCGCAAGTGGGCCTGAAAACCTACACGTTCCAGGTGCCGGTCACCTCTGACGGCGATGCACGTCTGGAATTCAAGGCAGCGGACAGCAATTCCTTCGGTGGCATCCTCGACAACATCAAGGTCACCCAAGCGGACAACACCGGTCTGGAAGGCCACTCGATCGTCCTGTCGCACTTCGCTGCAGCAGCGACCGACACCGACGGTTCGGAAAACTCGTCGCTGAAGCTGAGCATCAACGGTCTGCCGCAAGGCTCGGTGATCACCGACGGTACGGCTGCCAACACGCACACCATCACCGCTGCCGAAGCTGGCAAGCCGTACGACATCACCGGCTGGAACACCAGCAATCTGGCGTTCACGCCTCCTGCCGGAACGACGGGCGACATCCCGCTGAAGGTGACCGTGACCACTCAGGATGGTCCGGACGCCAAAGTTGAAAGCAACTCTCTGGACCTTACCGTTCATGTGTTGCCAGTGACCACGCTGGTACTGTCGGCCGCAGCAACTGGTCTGGAAGGCAGCCCGATTCAATACACCGTTACCCTGACCGACAGCTCGGGCCACGCCGTGGCAGCGACTTCGGACATTCTGGTCAAGCTGGACAACAACCAGACGCTGACCATCGCCAAAGGCGCGACCTCTGGCACGGTGAACGTGAACGGTCCAACCGATGACGTCTACAAAGACGCCAGCGATGTCGTGCACTCGATCAAGGAAGCCACCGTTGGCGTCACCGGCGGCCTGACTGTGGATCATTCGGCGGTCACCACCCACGTCAATGACACCATCAACACCACCAAGGTAACGCTGACGGCCAACGTGGCGTCGGTCAACGAAGACGGCACCATTCGCTACACCGCGACCCTGGACAACGCTGCTCAGACCAAGACCGAGCTGACCCTGTCCAACGGCCAGATGCTGGTCATCGCTGCCAACAGCAAGACCGGCTATGTTGACTACAAAGTGCCAAACGACGTCTATAAGGCGAGCGATCTGACCGTCAATGTGACCGGAATCACCAGCACCACGGTGGACGGTAAAACGGTCATCAACGATGGCAACTTCGAGAACCTCGACTACAGCAAGGCCACCGTGACCACCCCCGTCGTGGACGTGGTCAACATCAGCAACATCGCGCTGACCGCCGACAGCTACGTGACTGAAGGCAACTACATCACCTACACCGCGACGCTGCAGAACGCTGCGAAAACCGACATGCTCATCACCCTGAGCAACAACGCCACCATCACCATTCTGGCCAATACCAAGTCCGGTTCCGCGCAGGTTTATAGCCACGACGACACCATTTACATCGACGCAGCCAAAGTTGGTGCACACATTGTCAACGCGGTGGGCGGCAGCTTTGAGCAGCTGGGTTACGCCTCGATCGACCAGAGCACTCAAATCCAGGACAGCAAAGACACCACCAAACTGACGCTGTCGACCGATTCAGCCACAGCGTCGGAAGGTCAGACCATCACCTACACCGTGAACCTGACCGGTCCGACCGGCGCGGCGGTCGTTGCCCAGACCGACATGACCGTCAACCTGACCAACAACCAGGTGATCAAGATCGCTGCCGGGCAAAGTTCGGGGTCGGTGTCCTACACCGTGCCGGACAGTCCGTACGTTGACAGTGCGAGCAAAATCTCCACGGCGATCAGCACTCACAGCGGCGGCAATTTCGAAGACGTGAACGCCAATCGTGGCGCGGTCGAGACACTGATCACCCAGGTGAACACCAACACTGTGGTGACGGTGACGCCTCCAGCAACGTTGTCGGAAGGCGGCACTGCGCTGTTCACCATCAGCGTGGATCACGCGCCAAAAACCGACCTGACGCTGAAGCTGGCCAACGGTGACGTCGTGACCATTCTGGCCAACCAGACCAGCACCACTTACTCGGTCTCGGGTGGCACCAACGACGTTTACAACACCGTCGCATCGAAGACCGTGACCGTTACTGGTTTCGCCACCGACGGCAGCGGCCACGGTTACCTGCAAGGGCTGGATGTCAGCCACGCAACGGCGAGCGTCAATGTCACCGAAGTGATCGACACCACCACGCTGACCATCACTGGCGCGGCATCGGTTAATGAAGGCGCCAGCGCAAATTACGTCCTGCATCTGGACAATGCCGGCCAGACTGACGTCGTGGTCAAGCTCAGCTACAGCGGCGTTGCCAAAGACGGCAGCGACTTCACCGGTGTGGCCGAGGTCACGATTGCGGCCGGCGCCAAAGACAAGCCTTTCACTATCAAGACGCTTACCGATGGCCTGATCGAAGGCGCAGAGAGCTTCACGATCAAAGTGGACTCCGCCACTGGCGGCAACTTCGAGAAACTGGTCGTGGGCACGGCTGATCACATCGATACCACCATCGTCGATACCACCGTTCCCGTCGCTGCAGGCGGTACGCAAACGGGTCTTGAAGATCAAACCATGGTGCTGTCGTGGGCGAAGTTCGGCATCGCTGATCCAGCCAACGCAAGCGTTGCGATGAGCGTCAAGATCACCAGCGTGCCTGCCATTGGCACCCTGGAATACAAAGACGGCAGCGTGTGGAAAACCGTGACTGCAGGTCAGGAATTCACCAAGCAGTTCATCGTTGATGGTGGCGTGCGTTTCACTCCGGTGGCTAACGAATCGGGTGACCATTCGTACACCGCCAGCGGCCTGGGCAACATGCATGCTGACTATGCACAGCTGACGTTCACTCCGGTGGCCGGTGGCCTGACGGGCGCGGCGTCGACGCTTAAAATCGACATCACGCCAGTGGCTGACGCTCCAGCCATCACCCTTGCTGACAACCTGATTGCCTCGACCGGTCTGGTCAAGGATGTCTGGGTCGGCACGCTGACCAATATGGGCACTGGCGGTGGCGGCGCTAACGAAGCGACCATCAAGGCGGGCTTCAACACCACTACCGCCGCAACCACCCACGGCATCGCGACCTCGACTGCGGACAGCAACGTGGCTCAGGGCACGGGCACCAAACTGTCGGGCCTGATCTACCTGGAAGCGGGCAAAACCTACAACTTCGGCGGCAGTGCCGATGACAGTCTGTTGATCACCATCGGCGGCAAGACCGTTGCCACCGCCCAATGGAACCAGTCAAGCGGCGCTGTGAATTCCACGGGCTACACGCCGACAGCGTCCGGCTACTACACGCTGGATATCTATCAGTACAACCAGAACGGGCCAGGCAGCTATAACCTGACTCTGAAGGTTGACGGCACGACAGTTGACCTGAACAGCGCCAACGCCAAGCTCTATACGTCGATCGACGATTTGAAAGCTTCTGGCCTGAGCGTGTCCGGGCTGAATGAAGTGAACGGCGTGAGCGGCGAGGGTTATTACACCGGCTACGCGCTCAATCACGGCGTGGAAAACAGCCCGATCAAGCTCAGCTCGATCACTGTCGGCTTGACCGATAGCGACTCGGAGAGCCTGGCCGTCAAGATCACCACTAACGCGCCAACAGGCTCGGTGATCTCGGATGCCGCAGGTCACAGCGTGACGGTGGTCGATGCGGTCACGCCGTTGAATATGAGCGGTCTGGATCTCACCACCCTGATGATCAAGACGCCGGAATACACCCACGGCAACTACACCCTGACCGTCACGGCGAGCTCCACCGAAAACTCGAACCAGGATGTTGCGACTGCCACGCCTGTCACCATCAACATCACCGTTGATGCCGGCGTCTATACCTCCCTCACGGGTGCAGCAGGCAGCGACCCAACGCCGCTGAACGGCAGCGCCACCAATGAAATCATCGTGGGTGACGTGGCCGGGACCGCTCCTGTCAAAGGTCAGAGCTACAACATTGCATTCATCCTCGACAGTTCGGGCAGCATGTCCAACACGCTGCAGACGGCGAAAAATCAGCTGTCCCAGGTGTTCGACAAGCTCGCCACCAACGCCAGCGGCTCGGATGCCGGCAAAGTCACCTTGATGCTGCTGGACTTCGACACCAATGCACGCACCCCGGTAACCGTGGACCTGAGCGATAAAGCGGCAGCAATGGCCAAGCTTGAACAGGCGATGACCAGCATAAAAGCCGATGGCAGGACGAACTACGAGGACGCGTTCAAAACCGCTGCTGACTGGTTCATTGAAGCGAAGGCGGCTAATCCAAATGCGCAAAACCTGACCTACTTCATCACCGACGGCGCGCCGAACGAGTATCAAAGCACCGACGGCACCTTGGTCAGTTACAAAGCCTACAGCTCAGCGGCAACGACTACCGTTACCCTGGCGACGGCTTTGGCAAGCTGGAAACCTGGACAGACGGTCGAGCAGACGTTCAACAACAAGTCGAATGTATTGATTGATCAGAACGGCAAGGTCTACTCCTACAGCGGTACAGGTTCCAACGTGACCGTTTCAACCGTGGGCACGCTGTCCGGACATGACGATGGCAAAGGCGGCATCGAATACAGCTTCACCGTCGCCAACGACAACCTGACCAAAGCCATGGCTGAGGCGGATACTGGCTTCGTCTTGCTCAAAGCACTGTCCACTAACGGCGTCGAGGCCATCGGTATCGGCAGCGGCACCAACACCACCGTGCTCGACCATTACGACACCGGCACCTCCTCGCAGGCGAACATCAGCGCTGACGATCTGGCGGCCACGATTCTGGCTTCCAAGACGGCAGTCGCTCCGGGCAGTGACACGATCAACGGCGGTGACGGCAACGACATCCTGTTCGGTGACGTGATCAACTTCGGCGGTCAGGAAGGTACTACGGCGCTCAAGGCGTTTGCCGAAAGCAAAGGTGTCACGATCGCCGATGACCAAGCGCTGCATCAATACATCACTGAGCACTTGAGCGACGTCATCGGACTGTCCAACAGCTCCATGACTGCTGGCTCCAACGGCGCAGCCGACACGCTGTCCGGTGGCAACGGCGATGACATCCTGTTCGGTCAGGGCGGTGATGACATTCTGATTGGCGGCAAGGGCAATGACATCCTGATCGGTGGCGCGGGCGTGAACACCTTCGTCTGGAAACAGGGCGATACCGGCTCGGATGTGATCAAGGACTTCAAAGCTCCGGATCACAGCGCTGTGAAAGGCAATGACAAGCTCGACCTGAGTGATCTCTTGCAGGGTGAGGACAGCCTTGCCGCAGACAGCAGCGCTGCCGCCATTGCCAAGTTCCTGAACATCTCAACGGTGGGTCAGGACACCGTGATCGAAGTCAGCACTACCGGGAAATTCACCACAGCGACAACAGCGACGACGGCAGCCAACACCGCTGACGTACACATCAAAGTGGAAGGCGTGCAATGGAGCAACGACATGATCAAGTCGCTGGTCGGCGGTACCGATCCAACCATCAAAGTGGATCACCACTGATTGATGGCTGATGCGTAACAGCTGATGTACTGTGGCTGGCAGCCGTTTCGGCGGTTGCCAGCCAGCGCTCTCTCATTGAGGAATGATCGATGTTTTACGTTCAGCGCGATGACAGCGGTGAAATCCTGCGCGTGGAAGCGGCCGAATTTGCCGAAGCGACCGAGATACTGCCCGCTGATGATCACCAGATTCAGGCGTGGTACGCCGATGAGGTCGTCGAAAAAAGCCTGAATCAGCTCAAGATGAGCGACATGGAGATGATCCGTGTACTCGACGACTTGATCCAGGTCCTGACGGCCAAAGGCATTTTGAATGTCACGGACCTGCCCGCAGCGGCGCAGGCCAAATTGATGGACCGCACACAAGCCCGGGAATCACTGGGTGGCTTGAGCGACCTGATCAATGATGATGAAACCGGGTTGATCTGAAACCCGGTGCTGCGCGCAATACCCCGTGAGAGCGGATTGACCTAATAACCAGTTTTACGTGCAATACAGTGTGGGAGCGGACCTGTCCGCGAAGACGTTGGCACATTCACCCATGGTGGTGCCGGTGCCACCGCATTCGCGGACAGGTCCGCTCCCACAATTATTTGCGCAGCCTTCGCGCTTTTTGTAGGAGCTGCCGAAGGCTGCGATGCGGTGTGTCTGATAAACCGCGATCGCAGCCTCGCGCTGCTCGTCAGCTCCTACAAATGCGTGCGCAGACCGCAGAAAACAGCGTTATTTCCAGGGCGCGGGATCTCCCACCAATTGCCCTTGCACCCCTTCTATCCCCATCTCGGCAATCACCAACCGCTCGCCTTCGGTCTCGACACGCTCGGCGATCAGCGGCAGGTCGATGCTGTGGGCCGCGCGTTTGACCGCTTCGATGAACAGGCGCTTGTGGCTTTCTTCATCGATGGCGCGGATGTAACTGCCATCGATCTTCAAATAAGCCAGCCCCAGATGCGCCAGGTTGCCGATCATGCTGAAACGACCACCAAAGCGCTGCAACGCCAGAGAGAAACCTGTCGCTTGCAGACGCCGCGTCAGCTGCTCCAACACCGCCTGCTCGGGCAATTGCTCCTCGCCAATCTCGAACGTCAAACGCGAACCGACCTTCGCATGCTGACGCAGCGCATCGAACACTTGATCCAGTGCATGGCTATCGGCGAGGGTCGCGGCAGAAAAATTCAGCGCCAGGCTTTGGTCGTGAGTCTGCAAATGCGCGAGCACTTGATGCAGCATCCACAGATCCAGACGCGTCGACCAACCGAAGCGCTCAATCCAGGGCAAAAAGCGTCCAGCAGGAATGGTCTGGCCGTGCTCATTCACCAAGCGCGAAATCACTTTGTAATGCAGCACCTTGCCCTCTTCGCGCGCATCGACCACCGGCTGGAAGAACAATTGAAAACCACCGGTGTTCAGCGCCTGGTCCAGCACGCGATGCCAAGTGTGATGGTCATCGCCAAGGCTGGTAACGGCGCCGTGTTCGATACAGCTCCAGGTCTGCTCGCCCTGAGTTTCAGCCTGGGACAACGCCTGATCCGCCAGCCCCAGCAGGGTCAGCGGCGCATCGCCTGGGCTGTAAGGCGCAAGCCCCATGTGCGCGACGGGCGACACATCCGACGCTCCGGTCGCGACCAGACTTTGCAGCGCCACCTCAAGGTTTTGCGCCAGCTGCAAGGCCTCCTCACGGTCCATACCCGGCGCGAGGACAGCAAACTCGCCGCCACGACTGCGGCTGATCAGGTGACGCGTCTCTGGATGCTGTTCGCACTGATGCACCAGCACTTGAGCAACCGCGATCAACAACGCATCGGTGCGCTTGCCGCCCAGCCGCTGATTCAGACCTGCCAGATCCTGCACCCGAAGCAACAGCAGATAACCCGCCCGCTCTTCTTCCAGATTGCTCACGTGCGCGGCCAGCTGCATGTCGAAATAACGGCGGTTGGACAACCCCGTCAGGCTGTCCTGATACGACTCGACCCGCAGCTTTTCACTGCGCTCGGTGCTTTCCTGAAACAGCGCCTTGAGCTTCTCGACCATCTGGTTCATCGCCTGCACCACACGACGCAGTTCCGGGGTGCGCGGCAGTTGCTTGATAGTGGAAAACTCGCGACGACCAATCGCATGGGACTGCGCAACCATGTCATCAAGCGGGCGCAACTGACGACGCAACAGCAACGCGCCGAGAATCGCGCTGACGACCCCGCACGCCAGCAACCAGCCCAGACTGCCCAATGCGCTCTGCCACAGTTTGGCCAGGGCAAACATAGGATGGCTGACGACTTCAACCCGAGCCGTCTGCTGCCAACCGCGACTGACAATGGCCTCGCCACCTGCCGGCGCCAGCCCAATGGCGTTGATGAACCACTGCGGCACGCCCTGATTGTCCGGCGTGGCACTGCGCTCAACAATGGCCGCGTTGGTCGCCAGATCCACCACCTTGATGCTCGCGTAATAGCCGCTGTCGAAGATCGAACTGACCATCAGCTCGACCATGGTCGGGTCGTCGATATTGGACGTCAGCGACAACGCCAACGACGTCGCCGCATCCTGAGCATGGGAGCGCAGCTGATTGACGTACTGGGTACGGGAGCTTTCGAGGCTGACGACAAAACTGCCAGCAAACGCCACCACCAGAAACAGACAGATCGCAATCAACAGTTGTTTGAAAAGAGACATCGAAACTCCTAATACTCAGGCTCGGTCGGGAAGCCTTCAGCGGTCATTTTCTTCAGCAGATCTTGCCAGCGGGACAAACGCTTGGTGTCCCCTACTTTCTTGTTGCCCTGCGCACCCGGCAACCAGAGCCCTTCGCCGTTGAAGGCATACACCGGCAACAGGTCAGGTCGTTCACTTGCAGGTTTGATGGCATCAATCAGGCTGTCGAGCACCAACGGCACGGCGTTGGGGCTGGGGTAATAAGTCAGAACCATGTGCGCGCGGTTCAAGCGCAAGGCTTTGACGTAGGTGATCAGTAACTTTTCGCTGGGAACCCCCAGCCGCCGCAGGCTGAAGTATTTGGCGATGGCGTAGTCTTCACAGTCGCCCGCGCCCTTCATCAGCGACTGAATGGGCGTGGCCCAGTAATCGACTTCGTGCCACAGGTCGATGTCTTCTTCATAGCGCATCTGCTTGTTGAAGAACTGGTTCACCATATTCAGCTTGTCCAGTTCCGGTGCCTGCTTTTGTGTGGCGAGTAGATTCTGCCAGGCATCGATACGCTGCTTTCCTGCGCCCAAAGGCCCGTACAGCGATTCGGCACGCCGGCTGATAACCGAGAAATCCCAGTCGGCGTTGAGATAGCCAACCCCCGCGCAGCTCGATATCAACAGCGCAAAAAGTAGCCAAAGCCCAAACCGTCCATGAGCTGAACGTACTGCCAATTCGTTTAATCCGTTACGCAAGCAGATGGCCGAAAAACGCGATGGTGACGGGTTGGAGGGGGAAAGACAATGGCGTCTTGAGATCACGCCTGAATGCACCACGCAGCGCAGAGCAAATGCCTGCGCGCGGGACTCATGGTAGGCTCTCGCCCCTTATTACCTGCAACGATCTGGATTGAGAAATACGCATGGATATTGGTTTCAGCTGCAGCGTTTGGGCAGGTTGTGAGCGCGAGGGGCATCTGGATGGGATTGGGACTTACACCAAAGCCATGTGGTACGCATTACAAGACGTCACCCGCGAAACATCTCCGCCAACCCGTTTGAAGCCTTATGCATTTGGTCGCGACTTCCCGAACATGCCTTTTGGCAAGCCAAAGACGCTGGCAGAGCGATTCAAATACCATGTCATCTTGAGCGCGGCCCTGCGCATCCCGTTGAGCACCTCGGCAACCATTCGCCGGGATGTGGATATTTTCCACGCAACCGACCACCAGATCCCTCAGATCAAAGGCGTTCCAGTCGTCGCTACGGTGATGGATCTGATCCCTCAGCTGCATCCGGAATGGATAAAACAGGATCTGCGAAGCGTCAAAAGTTGGCTCTTCACGCAAAGCATTCGCACGGCTGATCACATCATTACCATTTCCGAGCACAGCAAGCGGGACATGGTGGAACATCTGGGCCTGAGCCCTGATCGTGTCAGCGTCACTCCCCTAGGCGTGGACCCGATCTATTTTGAGCGCATCGAGACGCCTCAACGTGATGCGGTTCTGGACCAGTACAACCTCAAGCCAGGTTTCTTTCTTTTTATTGGGACGCTGCAACCGCGTAAAAATCTGCCGCGCATTCTCGAAGCCTTTCAATCCTTGCCTGATGACGTCCGCAAAGCGCATCCGTTGATTGTCGTGGGCCGCGACGGCTGGAATAACGAAGAGCTGATCCCGCAACTCCGAGCGTTGGAGCAACGAGGCGAAGGCCGCTGGTTGAGCTACTTACCGCAAGATGAAGTCATGGCGCTGATGCAAAGCGCAGGCGCTTTGGTGTTTGCCTCGTTGTATGAGGGGTTTGGCTTGCCAGTGATTGAAGCGTTTGCCGCTCAGTGTCCGGTCATTGCGTCCAATACCACGTCATTGCCCGAAGTCACGGGCGATGCGGCGTGGTCAGTCGACCCGATGGACCCCGTCAGCATCGCAGCGGCCATGCAGGATGTGTTGACGCAGGCAGAAGTTCGCGCACAGAAGATTGAAAAAGGCCTGGAAAGAGCCAAGCACTATTCATGGCAAGAGTGCGCCCGGAAGACACTGGCAGTGTATGAAAAGGTGCTGGCCTCCAAGCGCTGAGATATAGCGGATTGAGGCTTGCCCGCGAAGCATTCGATTCTGGCCGAAAGCCATTTGTCGGGCGAAGCTTTCGATTCTGGCCGCAGGCCGTAGGAGTCTGGCTTGCCGACGATCTGCCGCGCAGCGGTAGTGAAACCTGAGCATGCGGTATTTTCTGATGTACCGAGGCGTCTGATTTTAGGGCCGCTTCGCAGCCCATCGCTGCCGTCGTAACCTCCGAGAGCTCCTACGCCTTCGGCAGAAGCAGGAAGGCGGCGCGGCAATAGCCCGTGATTCAGGCCGCAGGCCATGTTGGAGCGAGGCTTGCCCGCGAAGCTTTTGATTCTGGCCGCAGGCCGTAGGAGTCTGGCTTGCCGACGATCTGCCGTGCAGCGGGAGTGAAACCTGAGCATGCGGTATTTTCTGATGTACCGAGGCGTCTGGCTTTAGGGCGGCTTTGCAGCCCATCGCTGCCGTCGTAACCTCCGAGAGCTCCTACGCCTTCGGCAGAAGCAAGATGGCGGCGCGGCAGCCATCCTCGATGCAGAAATCAGCGCTTGGCGCTGGACACCTTGAGGTCTTTCACGGCGTCTGACTCTTTACCGCCGAGCCACACGTTCACGCTGTTAACGCTCTCTTCAGAAGGCCTGCCTGCCCAACGGTTGAGGATGAACAGGTTGGTCATGAAGTCGTATTGCGCCTTGAGCAGATCGCGTCGGGCCTGGAATTCCTTCTGCACCGCAGTCAAAACGTCGAACGCGTTGACCACGCCATAAATCACCGCCTTTTGCGCCGCTATGCTCGACTGCTTGGCAGACTCGACTGCGTTTTTGTTGGCACGGATTTTATCGATACTCGACTGGGCGGTCAGGTAGCTGCTCGTAGTTTCCTTTACTACCTGCCGACGTACACCTTCCAATTCCTGCTCGGTCGCGAGCTGTTCATCATAAAGGCCACGCACTCGAGCGGAGGTCGAACCGCCGCTATAAATAGGCACTTTCAGGCCTAATGTGGCGACGTAACTGTCAGCACGTGGCGTTTCGGTATTGTCATACCCGACATCACTCTGCTGCGCGCTGAGACTGAAAGTCAGGGATGGATAATGCCCGCCTTTCCCCTCCTGAACTGCGGAATTCGCCGCTGCAGCAGCGCTTTCCTTAGCCTTGAGCAGAGGATTACTGTCAATCGCTTCGGCGATCCAGTTTTGCAAAGGCAAGGTTGGCGCTTCAAGTGCTATGTCGTCGCGAATTCGGCTCAGCCTGTCAGTGATGGGACGCCCGACAATTTCTGACAGCGCCTCACGGCTCAACCTGACCTGGTTGCCCGCATCCACCTCTTGTGCCGCAAGAGAGTCAACCCGAGCCTTCAGATCCAAGACGTCCGTAACCATAGCCATCTGCTTGGCGTACATGGCGTTAACCCTATCGAGGTTACCTTGGGTAGCACGGCGCTCAGCCTGGACCAATTCCAGCTCGTCATCGGCGGCCAGCGCCTCGAAGTAGCGCTTGGCAAGATCAACTGTTGCTTCCGCTTGAGAATCCTCAGACTGCGACGCTTTCTGCAATGTCACACTTTTTGACTGCTGATAGCGCTCCCAAGCCTGCTTGTTGTAGAGGTACTGGGTCAGGCTCAGCGAGTAACTTTTGTTGTTGTAGTACTCGCGCGACAATTCGTCCTTGCGCAAGATTCGGTTGCCATTGGCATCAGCAGATACCTGCGGCAGCAGCCCGCCAAGCGCCTCACGCTCCTGTTCGCGAGCAGCGCGCGCCCTGGCGTAGGCCGCTAAGATTCGGGGATCCTCCAGTCGCGACTCACGATAGAGCGCCATCAAATCCAGCGAATACGTCGAAGCACTGACTGATTGAGGCGCTACTGGCTGGGCCGCCTGAACCTGTACCGCGATCAAACCAAGCAAAAAACCAGAAAAAAAACGCACCTGGATCATTCCTCGATCATCGATTTAGCGAACATGTTGCGCGCAGGCTTGAGCAGGTATTGCAGCATTGTCCGGTCGCCCGCCTTGATCAGCACTTCAGCTGGCATGCCCGGCTGCAATTTGCGATCACCGAGGCGTTCTTTGCCTTCTTCGGTCAGCTTTACCCGCACGAGGTAATACCCGTCGCCGGATTTTTCATCGGTCAAACGGTCAGCCGAGACTCGAGTAACCTCGCCCTGGATAACCGGCGTAGTCGCACTGTTGAAAGCACTGAAACGGATGTCGGTCAGTTTGCCCACGGCAATCCGGTCAATATCGTTTGTCGACACATGTGCCTCGACCACCAGCTCGGAAGACTCCGGCACGATGTCCAGCAACGGAGTGGCCGCGCTGACGACCCCACCGATAGTGTGGACCTTCATGTCCAGCACCATGCCGTCTTCCGGAGCACGAATCACTACGCGGGACAGGCGATCTTGAAGCGCCGATGACTTCTCTTGCAGGTCGAAAACCTGGGCCTGCACATCGCTCAAATCCTTCACCACATCGGAGCTGAACTTCTGATTCAGCTGGATGATTTGCAGCTCTGTTTCATTGATCTGCAGACGCGTCTTGGTGATGTTCGACTGGTGATCGGCTACCTCGGATTTGAGCATGTCCAGCTTGCGCTCCTGCTCAAGTAAACGCTGCTTGTCGACGAACCCTTGAGAAAGCAGGTCTTTGAGTTCGGTGATCTCCCCGCTGTAGGATTTTTCGAGATTGATCTTGGTGCGGATCATGTCGTTAAGGCCAAGGATCTGCTGTTTCAACTGGCCGACTCGCTCCTGCTGGACGGAGATTTCGCCGAGACGAGAATCGTGCCGGGCCCTAAATACCTGGGCCTCACCATCGATGGCTTCCCGTGCGCGATTACTCTCCACGCCGCTGATCACCAGCGGCGGAACGGCCGGAAGATCGTCACGTTCAGCACGCAAACGAGCTTCTTTGGCCTTGGCGGTGATCAACTGATTGCGGGTGGATTCGTACTCCGAACTCAACTGCGACTCGTCCAGCACGATCAATGGGTCGCCTTTGCGAACGGTGTCGCCGTCGCGGGCCAACAGCTCTTTGACGATGCCGCCTTCCAGATGCTGCACGGTTTTGCGGTAGGTCTGCACGGTCACCAGACCGGTGCCGTAGACCGCGTTGCCCAGGGGCGCCAGAGCGGCCCATGTGCCAAAAATGCCGAATGTCACAAGAACAATTGTTATCCCAATCCGGCGAATGCCGCGGTCGGATGTCGGCATGTCGTCAGAGGGTTCGTCGAGTACGGTCAGCGCATTACTTGTCATCTATGAATTCCTTTCACGCGCTCGGCTGTGCGACATCGGTGGCGACTGGAGCAGTTGGGGCGACCCGCTGTTGGGCTTTGGCTTGCTGCTGAGCGAGCTCGGCGATGACTTGCTCGCGGGCACCGTACATGGTGATGACGCCTGCGTTGAGCACCATGATCCGATCAAGCCGCGACAGGATATTCGGGCGGTGAGAAATGATGAACACCGTAGCCCCCGTTTCCTTGATTTTTTGCAACGCCACGCCGAGCGCACGCTCGCCAACTTCATCGAGGTTGGAGTTGGGCTCATCCAGAACGATCAGGCGCGGACTGCCATAAATAGCGCGCGCCAAGCCGATACGTTGACGCTGCCCGCCCGAAAGGTTGACCCCTTCGCTGCCGATGACAGTGTCGTAACCGTCCGGCAACTGAAGGATCATTTCGTGAACACCGGCAGTTCGTGCAGCAAGCACCACCTTCTCAGGATCAATTTTGGTAAATCGGGCGATGTTGTCGCTGATGCTGCCTTCGAACAATTCGATATCTTGGGGCAGGTAACCCAAGTGCGGGCCTAGCTCTGCTTTGTCCCAGGCGCTTATGTCGGCGCCGTCGAGGCGGACAGTGCCGTGCTGGGGCGGCCAGATACCCAGAAGCGCGCGCGCCAGCGTTGACTTGCCGGCGGCGCTCGGCCCAACAATCCCGACGATACTGCCTGCGGGAGCGACAAAGCTCATGTTGCGGATCACTGCGGCTTTGGCGCCGGGAGGCGCAATCACCAGACTTTCGACCTGGATGTGTCCTTCAGGATTAGGTAGCGACATCCGTTCCGGTTCAGCGTGGAGCTTTTCGAGCGTGGCGTTCAAGCGATCGTATTGCGTCCGCGCACTTACAAAGCCTTTCCAACTGCCGATCAATTGATCGATAGGCGACAGTGCACGCCCTAGCAACAGAGAGCCCGCCATCATCAGCGCCGGATTGATTTCATGGGTAACAGTCAGGTATGCCCCAAGCGCCAACATGATCGACTGAGACCAGTTGCGGAAGGTCTTGGAAATCGACGTGATGATCCCGCCTTTGTCGCTGGCTTGCGATTGCAGTACCAAAACCCGACGTTGTCGGACAGCCCAGCGCGCCATGAGCGTATGCAGCATGCCCATTGACTCGATAACCTCAGCGTTGCGCAAATTTTTGGTGGTTTGCAGGGTAGCAGCAAGGCTTTGCTTGTTGGCCTCAGTCAAGGCTTTACCGGTGTAACGCTGGTTAAGGATCGCAAGCACTACCAGCACGACCGCTGAACCTACTGTCATCCAGCCGAACCATGGATGAAACATGAACATGACAAAGGTGTAGATGGGCAGCCAAGGGATATCAAAAAAAGCAAACAACGCGTTGCCCGTCAAAAACTGGCGAAGCGAAGTGAGATCATTAAGCGACTGGGCGGATGCATCCATACCGCCGCTGCTTAACGCTTTCTTGAAGCTTGCGCGATACACGTCGCCACTGAGCATGGCGTCCAGGCGGTTGCTGACACGCACCATGATCCGCGAGCGAACCCATTCTAGTGAACCGAGCGTCAGCATCAGTATCGAAAGGATCAGGGTCAACATGATCAGCGTTGAGGTGCTGGAACTGGGGATGACGCGCCCGGAAACCTGAATCATGTAAAACGTAGGGACGAGCATCAAGGTGTTGACGAACAGGCTGAAAAAGCCCACCGAGAGAAAACTGCCCTTACAAGCCTTTAAGGCCGCTTGCAAATTATTTTCGTGTGAGCGACTCATAGAATCCATACTGATGAGGTGGGGCTGCGAAAGCGCCGCAGTGTACCACCCGCATTTGAGGGAGGCAGCACCAAAGGGCCACCAAATTGCTACCCGTTCGGCAGAAATTCATGAATGTTTTGTCAGGTTCGGTTCTGACACCGAAACCTAGAACTTTTTCTTATATAGTTAGTTGAATATCGAATTGTCCCGCGGAGTAACTTCCAGCGACAACTTCAATGAAAGCACGGAACTTTAAGCCTTCTTGAAGTGTCGTCGATTCTCCAGCTCAGAATGCTCTGACTGATCTTCCACAAAACTTTAACTAGTTGTGTCGCCAAGGCTAGCCTATCGACTGCTTTCTCACTTTATTGCGAATGCAGGCACCGTCGTTGAGGTCATCGCGATTGAGCAGCCGTTGCCCGTTTTTTTGCGCAAACCGGTGGGGGCGGCCGCTATTAGGACATCTGAAAGCGTTAGTGACATGAGCGATCGAATTGCCCGAAATCACCGGAACAGAGCCTTTCTTCTCGGGACTCACCGCTCACCTTAGTCAAGCGCACTGTCGTCGGTTACGAATTTCTGCCCGCGAGTCATCAGACGCGCTGCCACGCAATTTGCCTAAGACTTACGTCACGCACTGCTTGATGGCCACCACCGCAAAAAAGATCCTTCTGAAGATTTTCTTCTATGCGCCCGCGTAAACAGTTCACTCTTTCAGACCAACGGCATTAGCTAGGACTAACGATTGAAACACTCGCAACGCCCAACTATTCCCCCTATCCGTTTAGAGGGAAATTTCCTACATTTGCGGTTGACAATTCCCACGAATGACTTAATCTCGGCCTTCGGTGGTAGCCAGCAATGCGCCATGTGTAATGACTGAAGTTGGGCAGTACCTGCGTTTAGCTGAACTGGGCAAATTGATTGACCCAACATTTCAGCTCAGGATAAGAAGGAAGCTTATTGAGTGCAGTCGCAAAAATTAGATGGCCTGAAAATCACCTCCCGCGTGACGCTGCTAGAGCCCGGGATGTACATTTTTCGTTATGCCTCACAGCCCATCGCTGAACGAAGTGTGTTCATTGCATTGCAACAAGCGCCATTAGGCAAAGGCGTGATTGACTTCTTCCCAGGGGAAGGCGTCAACAAGAACATGCTTACCAAGCTTGGCGACTGCATTATTGGTCGCGTTAAAAGCGGCGTAGCAACGGTTCTGATTACCGAGTACTACCTGGCCGACGTCGAGGTCGACCCTGTCGATCTGCGCATTGATCGCATCGACACCTCCGCCGCCATCATGCGCAACTTTTTGCCCTCCAAGCCTGCTCCTGAGGCTGTCGCATTTTCCAAAACCGCCCCTGTTAACGCTGTATTGAAGCTTACCGGACACATCCAGGAAACTGGCGAGATCTGCGTGACCGATCAGTGCTTGGGCGAAGAGAACTCGACTAACCGACTCGAAGGTTTTTCCATCGTTTGGGAAAACAAGCCCGAAGGAATCGACCTTGTTTACACCAGCACCATCGCGGGCGCCGGCCCTAGCCAGAAAGTGCTAAGCGGCAGTTTCACCGGGGCACGCGCCAAAGGCGCTTCGCTCGTTGCCGTGGGCTTCGGCCTCACAGGCCCGGAGCGCGATGCATATGAGTTGACGGGGTACGCCGCATTCACGGGCGGCGGTAAACAAGCCATCGTCCCAGAACAAATGCTTTTTGGACCCAGCGGCAGTGAGCCGCTGGTAGCTCTACAGATTTCGATTACTCCCAAAACTGAGATCAACGCTCTCCGCCATAAGTCTCTCAGGGAAAAACCTGCGATTACGCAGACAGATAGCAACATCGGCCAATTGGCCTGACACATCAGGAATATGACTCATGGCACTGCAATATGATGCTCCAGTAACAGCAGCAGATCTGACCACCAGCCTGAATGCAAACCCATCCATTTCTGATTCCACCATCGCAGCCATCAGCTCCCTGCTGAATCTGGACGTTGCTACCACTACTGTAGCGGTAGCTTCTTACAACGCTGTAACTGGCGAAATCACTGGCCAAGATGGCGTGACTCCAGACGTAGTCACCATCTCGACTGACGACACCAACACCCTGGCACGCGCCGCTGCTCCTCAGGTCACTGTTGATCTGAAGCCAGTTGCAGACGCTTCTGTGTTTATCTTCGAAAGCGACGCTGGCGTGACCGCAACTCTGGCTACTACTGCCGGTGCTGACAAAATCATCGTTGGCGGCAACGGCAACGACAACATCACCGTGACTGGCGACGCTAACGTCACTGTCGACGGCGGCGACGGTAACGACGTAATCACCACTGCTGGCGGTAACGACACCGTTATCGGCGGCACTGGCGTCAACGTCATCTCTACCGGTGCAGGCAACGACACCATCATCACTGGTGCTGGCATTGCCAACACTATCGATGCTGGCACAGGTTTCGACACTGTTCAGATCGGTGGCGCACGTGCTGACTTCACAGTCACTCAGTCGGGTTCGACTTTGATCCTGAACGGCGACGACCAGACCACCAGCGTTACTCACGCTGAGTTCCTGAGCTTCACCGACGGCCAGACTGTGGCTATCGCTGACAACGCTGAAGACGCTGCTGCTCTGCGTCTGTACGAAGGCCTGTTGGGTCGCGACGCTGATGCCGGCGGCGCTGAGTACTTCACTGCTGCACACGATGCGGGCGCAAGCGCCACCGCGCTGGCTGAAGTAGTCGTGAACTCGGCTGAGTACAAAGACGTCGTCACCGACAGCTACATCGACGATCTGTACAACAACCTGTTGGGTCGCACCGACGGCGCTGACCAGGCTGGTCAGGACTTCTGGTCCAACGCAGTCGCTAGCGGCCTGAGCCTGTCCGACCTGGCCGTTCAACTGGCTGATTCCGCTGAAGGCCAAGCTGCAACCACCACTGACACCGCGTTCGTGAATGGCTTGTACGAGGCTGCACTGGGTCGCAATGCAGATACCGCTGGCCTGGACTTCTGGGTTGACGCTCTGGCTAACGGCACCAGCCGCACAGATATTGCTTCGGGCATCATCACTTCGGGTGAAGCTGCTGACCACGCTAACGTCGAGTTCGTGAACTCGCTCTACACCAACGCTTTGGGTCGTGACAACGACGCAAACGATGTAGGCGGCAAAGCGTTCTGGCTGACCGCGCTGGACAATGGTGTATCGCAAGCTCAGGTAGCTATCGACATCGTCGGTTCTCCTGACGCACAAGCTCACATCACCAACGTTGTAGTGGTTCCAGGCTCGGTCTAATCGACCGCTCCTAAGCCAGTCCGAATACCGCCAGCCGCAAGGCTGGTGGTTTTCAAAAAAGGGGCTCCCTCGCGGGCGCCCCTCTTTCTTTATTTGTGAATCAGCCGATGGCCACTTCTACCCCATTTGTCCTTGAGCAGGGCACGCTCATGGAAAAATTTCAGCTTGCCCGCCAGACCGGCGAGCCGGAACAGGCCATTTTTTTTCTAGAAAAAGCGCTCCAAATACCTGAATACCGATCCGAAGCCTTAATCTGGAAAGGGATCGGAGCGATGCAACAGCAGCGACTGCACCAGGCTTTCCTTTACCTCAGCTCAGCCGCCGCTGCATTACCAAAACGCGCCGACATCCAGGCGCTGATCGGGCGTGTCGTGTTGACGCTCGGTCAACCCGCACTTGCGACGCAGTTACTACAAGCTGCCTTGAAACAAAACCCGACCGACGCCGCCTTGCGCTCAATGCTCTGGCAGTCACGAAGTCGGAACGAAGCGCCAGCGAAGCTACGCAAGTCAATCCTGGCGCTCTTGCCCGAAATAAAAAACGCGCAAGAGCTGCAGCTGATTATCGGCCTGTTGACGAAACAAACGGGCAACTCTAGCTTCCTTGGGGTAGCGCAATACGACGCCGAACGGTGTGAAGTTTCTGGCTGGGCGATCAATCTCAAATCACCTGAAAGCCCGGTAAGTGTCTACGTGGAATCTGAACGTGAGCGCTTTGAGTGCATGGCTGAATCCGAGCATCTGTTACTGACCCAAGCGGGACTGTGCGTAGGTCACGGAGCGTTCCGGGTACAGGTCAAAGACCCGGCAGAGATACTCAAAGTGCGTTTCGAGGATGGCACATGCTTGATCGGAAGCCCGCTCTCGAACTTACCGATATTCCAGCCGCCGTTACCTTTCAGCATCCATGCAGGTCGCCAGGAACCGGTCGATATCCTGGTTCCGGTTTACGACGGCTACGACGAAACACTGGAATGCCTGCACAGCGTGCTGCGCAACCGCGCGTTGAACCGCACCGCGCATCGCCTCGTCGTGCTGGACGATGCCACGCCTAACTCCGCACTGCGCGAAGCATTACAAGCACTGGCTGCGGCGGGCGAGATCGAACACGTTCAGCATCCGGTCAATCTGGGCTTCATCCGAAACGTCAACCGGGGCATGGCATTGAGCCCGGAGCGCGACGTGGTCTGGCTCAACGCCGATACACGAGTGCACGGCAACTGGCTCGATCGTTTACGCAGCGTGGCCTACAGCGAAAAAGACATTGCTTCTGTGACGCCGTTTACCAACAACGGCGAGCTGATGAGTTTCCCGGTGAGCCGCGTCAGCCAGTCGATGCCCACTGCAGAAGAGCAAGCGGTGCTGGACGACATGGCGCAACTCGCGAACAGCCCGCCGATTGAAATCGAAACTGGCTGTGGTTTCTGCCTGTACATAAAGCGCAGCGCCATCGATGTCGTGGGCTATCTGGATGAAGTGCACCTGCTGCGCGGCTACGGCGAAGAAACCGATTGGTGCCTGCGCGCTCGCAGTCTGGGCTGGCGCCACATGGGTGCGCCCGGTGTCTTCGTTGCCCATCAGGGCGGCATTTCCTTCGGTGACGAAAAGGCTCTGCGCGTCGCGCACAACAACGCCATCTTGAAACGTCGTTATCCGGACGCCTCCAACCGGTATCAGGATTTTTGTCTGCGCGACCCGCTCAAGCCGTCACGACAGGCGCTACAGCGGGCACGCCTCAAGCAACTGCCAGCGCTGATAGCGAGCAGCCCAAGTTGTGCCTGGCCTGCGTTGGGCCTCAGGCAATTACACCTGCACACCAACGCTGGCGTTGATGCGCCTCTTAGCCTGAACTGGCGCCAGCAAGGCACGCGCACGCTCGTCACGCTCAATGCTCAATTGCAACCGTTGCTGCTCAGCCTCGACTACGAGCTGCCAGCAGACAGCGAGCGCTTGTTCAAAGACCTGCAAACCCTGCCGCTTGATGAGCTGATCTTTCAGCAACTGGCCGGTTGCCCAGCCGAGCTGCTTGATCTGCCATCGATGCTTGATAAACCTTATCGGATCATCTGCCGCGACGACGAGTTGTTGCGCCAGGGCAGTTCACGTGACTGGCCCGCTTTTGCACGCCACGCGCACAGCGTTCATCTGCCGTGGAAAGCGCTGCAAAAACGCTATGCCGCAGCACTGCCGAACGCGCGGTTCACCCTGGACGCCAAACGCAAAACGCTACCGGCGAGCAAACCTGCGCCTCACATCCTGTTTATCGCCGATGCCCTGCAAGACCTTCAGCTTGCCAACAAGTGGTTGGAGCTTGGGCGGCGCATTACCCGGGAAAGTCTGCCAGTGATGCTGCTCGTACACGGGGATAACGCATGGCAAAAATCCCTGCTGGCCACTGGCGCAGTTCATGCATTGCCAACGGTGGCTGGCCTGACGCTTGCTGATTGCCTGGCACTTGCCGGCTGCAAAGGCGCGTTGAGTCTTCAGCCCAACCCAGGCGCGAGCTGGAATGCCCCTGCGTTGGCAGCTTCTGTTGGCCTGCCGCTGTACGCGATGCCGGGCCCAGTCGCCAATGAAGCGGGCGCTTTGTCTATCCACTCATTACCACTTTCACCGAGCCGGGCCTGATGTCAGAAGAAGTCATAACGAAGCCATCCGCCATCGGCCAGCTTGAGTCCCCCGCCACCCTTCGCGGCGCTATCACTGGCCTGTACGGTGATGTGCTGCAAGGTTGGGCGCTGGACATCACGCAACCGGATCAACGTCTGGTCGTTGAAGTGCTGATCGATGGCGCGTGCGTTTCCCTTGTACGTGCAGACCAGTTTCAGCCCAACGCGGAGATGGGCGATCAATTTCACGGCTTTGGCGTACAGCTGCGCCAGGCCTGGCTCGACGATGCACGCCACATTACCGCTCGAATTGCCAATCAGGATTACAGCCTGAAAGGTGAACTGACGCTTCCAGTTTCTCCGAGCAAAGAACCGGCACCCGTTGCGTCACAAGCCTGGCATAGTGGTGGTCTGCGGATCAGCGGATGGGCATGGGACCCGGAGGCGCCGCAGCGACACGTCGAAGTGACCGCGCGCGAAGACAGCCGCGTATTGGGTCGTGTGTCTTGCGACACACATCACCAGGCACTGGTTTATCGCGCCACCAGCGATCATGGCTTCACCCTCGACCTGCCGTGGGAGCTCGCGGACGGCAAGCTTCACACCCTGCATATCGAAAACGATTTGGGGCAGCCGTTGTCTGGAAGCCCGATCAAACTGTGTTGCTGGCCCGAAGGGCTGGAGGGTCTGCTGAAGCTGCACGACCAGACCGGGCCCGACGATCAGACGCTGGCGCTGCTCACCCAGGTCGCCAAAGAACAAACCCTGCGCTCGCCAAAAAGCGCAGGCTTCAATCATTACCCGCAGTGGTTTGAAGTGTTTCAGGACCTGCCTCCTGAAAAGAATACTCGCGCCAACTGCAAGATTGGCTTGCTGCTGCTGAGCGACGGCGACCTGGAGCTGGAAGGCGTCAGCTTCGCCAGTGTACGTGCGCCCAAGTCGACGCCGCTGAAAGTCGCCAGAACATCCGCCGACAACCTGCTTCCTGCGCTCACGGAGCTGCTGGACGCTGGCTGCGATTGCATCATCCCGCTCACCGCCGGCGATCGTCTGAGCAAATACGCGCTTGATCACCTGACCGGGCTACTGGAAGAAAGCATCGCGTGGGGCTACGCCGATTGCGACCGCGATGGTCCGCAAGGTGAACGAAGCCTGCCGTGGCTCAAGCCTGTGTGGGACGTGGACCTGTTCATCGGCGCGGACATCTTTACCCCAGGCGCGATCTTCGGCGTGGAAATTGTCCGCGCGGCATTGTCCCTGCTATCACCGGCCGATGAACTCCTATCGCTGAACTGGCATTTCCTGATTGCTGGCATCGTCCTGGCCACTGAAAAGCTGGAAGCGCATGTAGTGCATCTTCCGCAGGTGCTTTACCACCGCGATCACCGAACGCCAGCAAGCCCGGAACAAGCCTGGCCCTCGATGGACCGCCATCAAGCGATTGCCTGGTTATGCCAATCTCTTGAACCTGGCGCCACGGTCAGGGCACTTCCAGCATTCCCGGCATTACTTCGCGCGCACTGGCCGTTGCCCCCTACCCTGCCGAGCGTCAGCTTGATCGTCCCGACCCGGGACCAGTACAAACTGCTGCACGCCTGCATTGAAGGGCTGCTCAACGACACTGACTATCCGAACCTGGAAATCATCATCGTCGACAACCAGTCCAGCGATCTGCAAACCCTTGCGTACCTGGCAGAACTGCCAGCGCGAGGCGTGAAAGTGCTGCATCACCCCTACCCGTTCAACTACTCGGCCATCAACAACCGAGCGGTTGAACACGCGAGCGGTGAAATCATCGGACTGGTCAACAACGACATTGAGATCATCCAAGCGGGCTGGCTGAAAGAAATGGTCAGCCAACTCCTGCGCCCGAACGTCGGCGCAGTTGGCGCGAAACTGCTGTGGCCCAACCGCATGGTGCAGCACGGTGGCGTCGTCGTCGGCGTGAACGGGCTGGCCGCGCACACAGGCAATAACCTGGAAGAACGCGACGCCGGCTACATGGGCATGAACCAGATAACCCGACGCCAAAGCGCCGTAACCGCCGCTTGCCTGCTGGTCCGCACCTCGGTTTACGAAGCGCTGAATGGCCTGGATGAACATGCCTTCCCGGTGGCGTTCAACGATGTCGATCTATGCCTGCGGATTCAGCAGACCGGCCTGAACCTTATTTGGACTCCGTTTGCGCAATTGATACATGCCGAATCCGCCAGTCGGGGGAAAGATCAAACGCCAGAAAAATATGCTCGCGCTGTCCGCGAGCAACAGCGTTTCGTTGAGCAATGGTTTGCCGCCGGACAAGATGACCCGCACTATCACCCTGCGTTGAGTCTAGATTATTTGAGCGGGCCTTACGGCGGATTGGCGATACCACCTAGGAGCAGATTTGGCAATTCCAGAAAAATTAGTAGATGACCAACATCGAAGAAAAACGACCTGTGACATAGGTCATTCTTAAAGGTAAATTTCTGATGAAGATTGCTGTCGCTGGGACGGGCTATGTCGGCCTTTCCAATGCAGTGCTATTGGCCCAGCATAACGATGTAGTTGCTTTGGACATTCTCCCAGAGAAGGTACGGTCTATAAATCAACGGAAGTCGACGATCGAAGATCCAGAGCTTGAATTTTTTTTAGAAAACAAAGAGCTCTCGCTATATGCCACAACTGACAAATCCGTAGCGTATAGGAACGCAAGCTTTGTAGTTATCGCTACTCCCACTGACTACGATGCAGACTCAAACTACTTCAACACCCAATCGGTTCAATCGGTTATAAAAGACGTGATTATCGAGGCGCCCAGCGCAACCATAATAATCAAGTCAACTGTACCCGTCGGGTTCACTGCATCAATGCGCGAACAGTTCGGCACAGACAAAATAATATTCTCGCCAGAGTTTTTACGAGAAGGACGCGCGCTTTACGACAACCTATATCCTTCTCGAGTAGTTGTTGGCGATAAATCATCAGCAGGTAAACAGTTCGCGGAACTGCTAGTACAGGGGGCAGTTAAACAAAATATAGAAATCTTGCTGACCGATTCAACAGAAGCGGAAGCAATTAAACTTTTTTCTAACACTTATCTTGCTATGCGTATAGCTTACTTCAACGAGCTCGACACCTACGCTGAGCATCTTGGTCTTGACTCGCGCCAAATTATCGAGGGAGTCGGGTTAGATCCACGGATTGGCAGTCACTATCACAACCCATCCTTTGGGTACGGTGGATATTGCCTTCCAAAAGACACCAAACAGTTACTCGCTAACTACTCTGCCGTACCTAACAATCTGATTCGCGCCATCGTAGACTCTAATTCAACCCGCAAAGACTTCATCGCTAGTTCAATCCTAAAGTTGAACCCAAAAGTTGTTGGCATTTACCGACTAATAATGAAGTCGGGGTCAGATAACTTTAGGGCATCTTCAATTCAAGGGATAATGAAACGTTTAAAAGCGAAGGGAGTCGAGGTTATAGTATACGAACCAGTACTCCAAGAAAAAACCTTTTTCCATTCTAGAGTCATAGAAAGCCTTGCTGACTTTAAAGAGCAAGCAGACTTAGTCGTAGCAAACCGAATAACTCCTGAAATAGTCGATGTGAAGGCAAAAACCTATACAAGAGACCTGTTCGGTGAAGATTAACAAATTCCGTGTGGGCGGGAACATAACTGAGGGGCTGCAGGCCCTGAGTAAAATCCGGCGAGCCCACTCTAGGAATCTAAAAACATATTCGACGAACGGGCCCACGCAATGAGAAGTTCCTATACCGCTTTATACGAATTTGGTTATAGCTTTCTTTCGCCAATCATGAACCATTACGTCAGAAAGATATCAGAATATTCAATTGAACAGCGGCCAGTTTGCCTCGCCCGAGAAGGCTGGCTTTTCTTTGAATTAATAAATAGAGTCCGGGAAAAGAAACTACTTAATATACGACACGAACCAGTATATTTAAAGGTATCCAGAACGCTGCTTTTTAGAAGCATGCTAGGAGATCTCGAAGTTTGGCAATTGGCGCTAGAGAATAAATTCAAAGGCAATGTTCTAGATCTGATGATAAAACGCTTCGGGCTGCAACTTCATGAAGCTTACGAGATACTGCCGGCTGAATTGTTAAGATTTAAAGTCACCCTACCTGAGGAAAAGGATAAAGTTGTCCAGTGGCTAACTCCGCACAAGGCCAGAATGCAAGACCACGTAGAGCCCACCCGGCGCGCTCTTTTCGAGTATTTGAGGAGAACATTAGCTGGCGAAGAACATCTAACGCCTCTTATGCTCGATTTGGGGTATGCAGGTACAATCCAAAAAATAATCACACGAATAATTAAGCGCGACACATCCGGATTGTATTTCATAGCGAATAAATCAGGAGACACTCAAGTTGCTGGGCAGATCGCTAATATGCGCGGTGTCTTCAAAGAGGATATCAGTTGGTCCCAAGGCTACCTTATGCTCGAGCGGTCTTTACTGCTCGAAAGCTTAGTCACTGCGCCTCACGGACAAGTCAGTGATATTCGCTTGCGATCAGACGGTAATTTTGATTTTTTCTATGGTAGATCAGCTGCTCCGCAACGTTACGCTCAGGATCTAGAGGCAATTATGAAAGGAGCCATTGCTGGGGTGGAAGAGGGATTAACAAAAAATATTGAATACAACCCTGAGGAAATAGAAGCTTTATACGCGGGCTTTGCTCTGTCACCAAGCGCGATACCTAAAGCAGCGTTTCATCTATTTAGCATCGACGATGATTTTTCGGGATTGGGAATTATAAGTCCCGCACAACTATTCGGTCTTTAAGATAAACTTAGTTACAGGGCGACCCCCAAGCGAAGCTATGACATGACAAACAAATCAGATCAACAAAATATAATTTTGCAAAGAACGATCCAGTTAGTGGAACAAAGTGGAGCTTTCGATCAAAAGCACTATCGTAAGCAACTCAAAAAAGCTGGACTGAAACAGCAACGCCTTATTGAACATTACTTAACAGAAGGCTGGAAAATCGGCCTTGATCCGCACCCTTGCTTTAGTACAAATTTTTATTTAAAAAACAATGAAGATGTCCAGAAACTTGATTTCCATCCGTTCATTCATTTCATTATGTACGGATACCGGGAGCACCGTTCTACCAAACTTGGATTCTCTTTGACGGATTACCGCCAACGTCATATCGATGTTAACTCCCCAGAAATAAACCCTCTAGCCCATTACACGCAACGGTACGGTCAGGCTGAACCCTCTCCAACTCAATTAATGCCAATTCCTTTACCGGCAAAGCTTAAACTAGACAAGCTAGGCGAGTTCGACGATATCTTGGCCGAAGCAGTACAACTCGGGCTATTCGATTACGAATGGTACTCTGCAACTTACAAAAAACAATTCAGTGATATTCAATCCGCGTTTACCGACTATTTACATAAATCTCGTTTCGCACCTATAAACCCTTCAATCTTGTTTGACAACGAACAGTATCATAGAACCAATAATGACGTTTATCATGCTCAAGCTAGCCCACTTCATCATTACCTGGCTTCTGGCAGAAAAGAAGGGCGACAGCATTCACACTTATTAAATAAGTGGACGCCAAATACGACAATTAACCCGCCTACATGGCTATTACCGGAAGCCCAAGGTTTAAAGATTGCTGTTTGTCTGCATATATTTTATGGGGACTACATTGATCGGTTTGCTAAGGCGCTGACAGACTTCCCCATTGACGTGGATGTGCTGATCACTCTCACGGATGCACGGTTGGAAAATCGCGCTCGAAAAGTGTTCGGGAAGCACCCACGAGTAAAAAAACTGACAATCAAATGTGTACCCAATCACGGGCGAAATTTTGGACCTTTATTGGTGGAGTATGGCAATACGCTTCTACAATACGATTTATTCTGCCACCTACATTCAAAGAAATCCTTATACTCTGGCCGAGAACAAACTCAGTGGGCAGAGTATTTAACAGAGTACCTAATCCAGGATAACTCAGTAACAACACGGCTATTGAACGCCTTCATCGAAGATAAAGAACTCGGCCTGTATTACCCGACTACATTTTGGATGATGCCGTCTTGGGTAAACCATGTCACGATGAACAAGTCACACATGGAACCTTGGCTAAAAGAATTGGAAATTAAAGAGTGTGACGGATTTTTGAGTTACCCCGCGGGAGGAATGTTCTGGGCTCGGCCACAGGCGCTCAAGCAGCTTCTAACCCGCAGCCACAGCTACATTGAGTTCCCACAAGAGCCCTTACCTAACGATGGATCGCCACTTCATGCTCTTGAACGTGTAATTGGATTGCTTGCCGAGCGCAATGATTACAAGCAGTTTTTCTATTACCCAGCTTCGGCAGAGTTTACTACAGACCAAAGTTATATCACGATGAACTATCACAATAGCGCAGAAGCGGTTCACGCGTTATTGCGAAACTATGGCAATATAAGCTTCGACGTATTCGACACCTTGGTGCGTCGTGAGTATACATTTCCGGACTTTGCAAAATTGCTCCTTGGCGAAGAATTGGCTGCACAGGGGCTCGTAACAAACGCGCAGGCATTCGTGAATTTAAGAAACGACTCAGAGTTTGCACTTCGTAAACGATCAAACTTTATAGGCGACATAAAGATACATGATATTTATTCTGAGATCGGAATAAGGCTCGGCTTGGGTGAAGAGCACGCGCAAAAAATGATGCAGCGCGAGTTTGAGTTAGATTTAGGTATGATCGTAGCTAAGGACGAGATGGTAGATCTCTTTAATGATCTAGGGAGTCTCGGTCATGTCCTCTGGGTCATATCAGACACTTATTATACGCGCGCTCAAGTAGGGCAAATGTTAAGAAAGGTAGGCATAACTGGTGCTTACCGTCTGCTTGTGTCAAGTGAAGAGCAAAAGCGAAAAGACAACGGCTCAATGTGGCGCATGGTAAAAAACGACCTTGAACTCGAAGGCGTTACCTCCTATATTCATGTCGGAGACAACGTCGTTGCCGACGCACAAATTCCCGGGGATATGGGACTAATGACTATGCACATCCTCCATCCTATAGATAAGTGGAAAGCCTTAGGGTTTCCATATCAAGCCGAAAACGCTTCCCCGATAAATGAGACGTATCTGTACAAATGGGGAAAACTCATTAGTTGTGTGGGCCGCGAGCCATTTTTATGACTATTCCCCTAATAGATACTCCATCTCATAGCAGCTTACAGGTTTCGTTACGCCGCGCTAACGTAGGAATTACATTATGCAAACAAAAATAAAACTTGCCGCGATCGCTAAAAACGAAGGCGCTTATATTCCTCAATGGGTTTTCCACCACTTGAAAGCGGGCTTCGATTGTCTAGAACTTTGGATAAATGGAACAACCGACAATACCCGTCAGATATTGCATGAGATTAGCTCTCGGCACCCTGGTAAGATTATATTAGTTGAGGCTGACGAACTACTTCGGGAAAGCAAGGAGCGATCGGTAAACTTCCAAATTGAAGCGTATTCAAAAATCTATAAGAATACCAAGGCCGAAGGTAGCTTTACCCATGTATTTTTTTTAGACCTTGACGAGTACTGGATTTCTTTGAGAACCGGAACTAGCATTCATGATTTCGTTGCTCAGCAGCCTGATTTTGATTCTACATCCTTCCAGTGGTTCATAGATATACCGAGTTATGAAACTACGCCGTTCGCTCCTATTTTAGCCCCGAAAATTTTGCTGCAGAAAGATCGACATGTCAAATCGCTGATTAAGATATCGGATAAAGAAACCAAAATCCTCATCCACAACAGTAAAATTACGGGAGGGAATTACTACTTAGGTAACGGCCAAATACTTGAGGAAACGAATGCAGAACAAGAACACAGACAAAAGGTTTCAATTGAATATTTTATTCAGACAAAAAAAGTCCAAGATGAGTTTTTTATTCTTCACTTGGTTTATAAGTCTCAAACTGAATACCTAGCATCTTTGACTCGCGGCCGAATACACGTCAATGATAACAATATATTCAAAATCAATCGCTATGGGTACTCCCCATCCGCTAATCCAGATCAAATAATACTGAGTTTTGGCGATACCGAGGTTTTGGACTATAACTTGAATTACAACAAGTTTCTCGAGGCTAATAATTTAAAGCAATTGATAGTAGAAGCTCAACGATTTGTTTATGCAAGATGCAATCAAGCGTTGGACCTGATTGCAAATGAGCCTTCATTGCTACAAACCTACAACCAGCAGCTGCGCGGATTACAGATTAAAGGTCTGGCCGAGACTCGACGCACATCCGATGGGCCATATTATCACATTGATGTTATTAAACTTATCGGCAACAATCTCACCATACGTGGCTGGGCTTGGGATCCCCTTTCAGATGAAAAAATTACGCTATCAGTTTTAACCCACTGTGACAATTCGTCGACCATTGAGGCAATAGAAAGACCTGATGTACGTCTTGTCCACCCAGATGCCTATCTCAGCTGCGGATTCAACATTCAGATTTCTCTTTCGGCCCAACAGATTGAGGCACTTAAACCTAACGAACTGCCTTTCAAAATTAATGCACAGAATAAATATTTCAATAAGGACCTGCTTACCACCAAAACTATTGTGATTGTTAAATCTTGATCAGTTTAAACTTGACCCATGCAACTTTACTATAGCATTTAACTATATGGCTGAACGTTGAAACACCTAAAGCCCGGTAAAAACATTGCGCCCGCCGTAACTTACGACGGGCCCTAACTCAAAGTTGTTTTACACAAAGATTACTTCACACATAATTTATGAATTAATTTGAAAAACATTGATGCCAGTATCGATCAAATTTGCCGCACAGCTGTTAAACCAAGTCAATGCAATATATTCATTACTCATATAAATCTATTGCCACACGTCTCCAAAATGACTCATGCGCATGGAGCTTTTAATCACTTCAGTCTCCTCGACTCTATGTGGCTATCAGCTAAGCTATTGCCTTCAACCTTGTAGACAGACTGTAGGATTGATTAAACCCCATCCTTCGCGTCATAGGTCACAATGTCGTACCTGACAATGACTTTTACGTTTTCCCTGCCGGCTAGTATTGCCGCGTTTACATGGGAAAGCTAAGCAAATATAATATGACCTATTACTGACAAACGCTTCTAAAAATCACAGGATCGTGCCATGTTCCCCGGACCCGCCTCTACTAAAGCCTACCTAGAAAAGCATTATAACCGCGACTTTTTAACCATCAAGTGTGGCAATTATACATACGGGCATCCGCGTCTAGAGGTAGCCGGAGGGGGTGACCATCCCCGAAAGCTTATAATAGGAGAGTACTGCTCGATAGCATTTGATTGCGTGTTTTTTGTAGGCTGGCAGGGCCGCCACCCTATGGATACACTTAGCACCTACCCACTCCACGCGATAATTTCTGGAACCTCGCTTGGAGAAGGGGATGAAAATAGAGAGTCCGACTATAACAATCGCAATCTCGACGTTGTTATCGGCAGCGATGTTTGGATTGGCGCCAGGACTGTAGTTATGGCAGGGGTAACAATTGGAGACGGCGCGGTAATCGGCACAGGCTCAATAGTTACTAAGGATGTTCCACCATATTCGATTGTGGCCGGGGTACCGGCGAAATTTATAAAAAACCGGTTCGACGATAATATCATTATGAGACTCATCAAGAGTCGATGGTGGGATTTTAACCCTCTGATTTTAAAGGAAATGCTAGGCTCGCTCGCTTTTTCTACTTCTGTCGACAAGTGCTTGGATATTCTAGAGCGCGTGAGAGAATCTGAAAAAAAATTGATAACGGATTCAGTGATAACCTATGCTATTGACCACGTAAAAATAAAAGACGATTGCGTAGATATCGGTGGCTGGGCATTCGAACATGATTCAGGCTGCAACATTGATCTTAACATTGCTCTTTTAGGCGAAGATCGGTCGGTGGATATTCGTAGAATCGAGCGCCCAGATGTTGTCGGTGCTCACGTAAAAGCAGCGTTAGACTGCGGCTTTTCTATTAGAGTTTCTCTCATCGATGGCGAAGAACAGACATTAGATCTCAAAAGCCTGCCTTTCGTAGTACAGGCTAAAATCGCATCTGATACTTATGTTCTAGATATAACTAAAGGTCGTACATAACCAAATAGGCATTATTGGGATGACTTATGGAACGTTTACCCACCGAGGTCTGTTCGCAGTGACAGCAAGCTGCTAGTGTTGCTTGCAACTTTGCTTGCACAGCTCGTTGCCTTTGTTTTTGTCGTCGATTAGTATTGATATCCCGCGCCAAACCTTGGCTCGCTGGATTATCCAATGTGGCCAGCACTTCCAGCCGCTGCTGAATTTACTGCGCGACGGTCTGTTGGCCAGCCGCGTCATCCACTGCGATGAAACGCGGGTGCATGTGCTGAAAGAGCTTGGCCGCGAGTCGAGCAGTCAATCATGGATGTGGGTGCAGATCGGCCGCCCGCATGATAAGCCGGTGATCCTTTTTGACTATACCAGCAGCAGAGCGGCGAAAGTGCTAACGCTCCTGCTCGATGGTTATCGCGGCTATGTTATGACCGATAAATATGCTGGTTACAACACAATGGGCGCACAGTTGGGAGTCGAGCGTCTAGGCTGCTGGGCAGATGCTCGTCGCAAGTTTGTTAAAGCGCAGAAGGTGCCGCCGAGGAGCAAACGCGGCGTGCGGATATCGCGCTGAACCTGATCAACAAGCTATACGGCATCGAACGCGATCTGATGGCTTGCGGCGATGCTGAACGTAAAATCGGTCATCACGAACAATCTATACCGGTATTGGCTCAGTTTAGGAGCTGAATCGAAAAGGCGCAGCCACAGGTCACAGCTTAGAATGTCTGGGCTAGGCCATCAGTTACCTCGCAAGCAACTTGAGCAAGCTGGTTCGCTACATTGAGGAAGGCTACTTACCGCTCGACAACAACGCCGCTGAACGTGCAATCCGTCTTCGTGATCGGAAGAAAGAACTGGCTGTTCAACGATACGCCCAAAGGGAGAGGGCCAGCGTTCAACTTTACAGCTTGTTCGAGACGGCCCAAGCCAACGGCCAAGAGCCCTATGCGTGGCTTCGCCACGCACTCGACCGCCAGCCAACGGCGACATCGGTCGAAGATTACAAAGCCTTGCTGCCATGGAACTGCCTGCCCGCATAACTTGGCCGAGCGCGCTACCCAGCTTTAGTTCTGTAGGGTTTATGGAGCGCTTACGATTCATTTGTTCAAGCCCACCGCTTTGCCAACGATTATGCTCGACGAATCGCTCGAAAAAGGGCGCCGCTGTCCCATGTGATATTGGGTGCCACGACGTCGGTTCGTAGAACGCAGTCAGCAACCTGAGCAGTGCCCATACAAACCGCAACAGCAGTCGTTTCGAATGTAAAGCTGTCCTCCGGTGCCGGCAATAATGATGTACACAGCGAAGATTATTTGACCCTGCACTTCGGCGGAAAATACCTATTCATGCCCCATACCCTGCAGGCCCTGATGATAGCGAAAGTATCATGCGAATGATGTTAAACACATGCTGCCCGGCTCCGAAATTGAGCCGCACTCAGAACAGATGAGCCCGACGTTTCATCATCCTAGGCCAAGTGCACGGCGTTGTTTGCTCTCCCGGCTTTCAAGGTGGGTAACCAGGATCTACAACGGTTTCACCGAAGAGTCAGCCAGACGGGAATCAAGGATGAATAGTGACCGAACATAGGAAACCTATAAATAACAGGGTTGTACGGTGATTGACCTAGGTCCCGTTGCTTCACCTCTCCGCTCTTTTTGCCCGGTAAATGCTTTGGGAGACGATGCCGTAAGCCGCCGTTCAGCTTGCTTTGCGCAACTGAAAACCCTATCATCCGCCCCTATTTTTTCAGCGATTGTCTCTACTCAATGGGGCCAATTAATAGTTTGAACACCACCAATGTGGGTAAGTACTTTTGATACCGAGACTAATTAGAAGGCTGGCGAATTTAGCTAACAGGTTGACGAGGGGTATTTTCCCGCTGTCGCTCATATCGTTTTTGATCGTCGGATCACTGGGCGTTCTTGTTCACATGAGCGTTCTCAAGACGCTGATGCTGACCACAACGGACAGCTTCCGTTACGCCAACGCGGCTGCGATGATCGTCGCCGCCAGCTTCAATTATTTGATGAACAACAAGTCAACCTACAGTGAGACGAGCCTGTCCGGAGGTCGCATTTTCGCTGGCTACGCCATTTATCTGCTCATAACTTCCGCCGGCTTGGCCCTCAGCCTGCTGATCTCCGGAGAAATCTACGACAAGACTGCGCTCCCGATGATTTCAGCTTTGGGAGGAATAGTAGTCGGGTCGCTTTGGAACTACTTCATGTCTTATAACTTTGTTTGGAAGATGCTGTCGCCTAAATCCAAACTCGAAAATCAAACAGACTTAAGTTAATAAATGAAAACATTGATTTTTTTTGCCACTTATAACGAAGCTGGCAACGTTACCTCCATGATTGAACGTATCAATGTCGCGGCACCGGATGCCGACATATTGGTAGTAGACGACAGTAGCAAGGACGGCACGCTGGATATCCTCGCCAGCCTTGCGCGACCAAACCTGAAGGTTATCGTGCGTCCCGGCAAGCTAGGCCTGGGAACGGCTCACCTACTGGCTTGGAAATACGCGATTTACCATTCATACGACGTGTTGGTCACGATGGATGGCGATCACTCCCACGATCCAGCTGACATTCCCAAGCTGATCGGCGCACTGGACAGCACAACCGACCTGGTCATTGGCTCTCGTTATGCCGAAGGCGGCAAATGCGACTACACCGGCTATCGCCTGCGAGTGAGCCAGGCTGCCAACAAGGCGGCCAGATTGCTGTTGGGCATCAAGCTTTCGGAGTTCACCACGTCCTTTCGTGCATTCCGGGTCAAGCGATTGAATAACATCGATTTCGACACATTGGTCGTTGGCGGGTATTCGTTTTTCCTCGCCGTCATTGTGCAAGCCTACCGACACGGTTTGAAGCTGTCAGAGCGGCCTATTCATTTCCATGAACGCAACGCCGGGGTTTCTAAAATTCCCCCGCTAGAAATTTTCCGGGGCATGGCGAACCTGCTTCGGCTTACCTGGACCCGCCACTTCACCAAGGTTGCAACCTCGGTCAACAACGCGGTGTTGAAGTGCGAGAAGTGCGAGTGTCC
This sequence comes from Pseudomonas rosaeacicularis, assembly GCF_057128745.1. NCBI lineage: Bacteria > Pseudomonadati > Pseudomonadota > Gammaproteobacteria > Pseudomonadales > Pseudomonadaceae > Pseudomonas > Pseudomonas rosaeacicularis. The sequence continues at coordinate 232,268 of NZ_JBSKHT010000005.1, read as the reverse complement.
GTTTTCGCTGATACGGGTCGAGCAACAGCACTCAGCAGGCGTCATGGATGAAGTCTGCCTGAGTTGCGGCAACCGTCATGCAGGCGTCAAAGCGCAATGACGGGTGCGCACGCGAAGGGCTCGCGAAGGGCCCTATTGTTAGGCATTGCATTGATTATCCTCTCGGGCATCGTGGCCGGGGCGATTTTGCCATTGACTCAATCCCTCGCTGGCTTCCAGGATGGCGATGGGATACTGACCTCGCTGATTTCGACTCAAAAGCTGACTTGGTACTTTTGGGGACAAGATCGACTTCTGAACTTTATCCCTGCACTCGCCTCACCCTTTTCAGATGTTGAGTCCAACCTAAGGGCACAGGTCTTTCTCAGAAGTTTCTTTGCCTACCTTTCGCCATTGGGGATCTTGATCTTCTTCAATAGGAGCCCCAAGTTTTTGGTCATGGCGATTGCGATTACTAACGTAATCATCATCAGCTGCCTGAGCCAATACGCGCAGTTCAATTTTTACGTGCAGCACAATACGTTCGGCACGTCGATGGTGCTGCTCGCGCTAGCGTACTCGCTGACCTACGCCAAGCTGCCCAAGGCTGCCGTCGGCGTCGCAGTTCTTCTGATCTGCAGCATTGCCTATGCTACCAACTACGCGCTGCTGACCTACTCCATACCGGCAATCGCTTTGCTCGGGGTCCTGCGCTGGACTGACAAGACACGGTACATCGCGTTCTTTGCCCTCAACTGCGCCGCCGTCCTGATCGCCCGCTATCACAGCAAGGTCTTCGGCGTACCTTCTACCGAGTTCGGTCTGAATATCTCTCTGCAGGGGGTAATAGAGTCCCTGCGTGTCATTTATCAGAACCTCAATTTGATGTTCCTGCTGCTGTTTCTGGCCATTTCGCTTGTTTGCTACAAGATCGCGCCAGAGAAGAAGTTTCTGCAACTGAGCGCGGTGTTCTGCGTGGGTGCCGGGATCATCGTTTTGCTCGCCAACACGCTGTGGGTGCAGATGAACCTCTACAACGTGCGTTACTTCCTGACCAGCGAGCTGATCATTGCCAGCGTACTGGGCTTGATCATTACCCGCGCGCTGATGCTGGGCCAATACCAATACGTATTGGCGGCCCCGGCTGTCGGATTGTGGTGCTGCGTGTTTAGCTCCCTGGGGGGCTTCACCCCTACCTATAAAGAACTGGTGAACGTGGCGTGGCGTACAGATGCGTCGGCTGTAGCCAAGCTTGCCTACGCTGAAAAAGCGCAAATCATCACTGGTGGGTTCTGGGATGTATGGCCTGCGGTCTACGACACCAAGCAACTGCAACGTACTCTGCCTGTCTTCGGGGCGGCGTTCAGGGGTGGCGTGATGAAGGATGATTTCCTTGCCGCAACGAAAGGAAAAGGCGACATCACCGCGTTGTGCTTCCTCGATACTCCGGAACTGTGCGCAAACGAAATCGCGGGTAACTTCCAGGTGCAGGGCGATAGCCACCTCGTTGTTAAATCCAGCGAGCCTGTAACAGCTGGCGACAAGAAGCTGTTGAAGATGGTTGTGGAAGTTAACTGACCCCGCGCGGGCAATCGGCGCCGGGGGCAGTTTTGTGTTTTCCCCCGAGCGTTGAGGCGTGCCCTGAAGCCGTTGGGAGTAAAGCTTTGAGCTCTGTTTCTCTGTTATCCTCCGCGTTTATTGTGCGGACCGCTGCTTTAAACGTCGGGCACTGACGCGCCATTTCTAAGCCTTGCGTAGGGGAGTCCGCACGTCCCCCTCGCCAGATAACAGTTGGCCGTTCAATACCTTCCACTGTCAGTCAGCTATCAACGTGTACGTTAAGGATTATTAGCGATGGATTTGATACCCGTAATTTTGTCAGGTGGCGTAGGTAGCAGATTGTGGCCCGTTTCGCGCGAGGCCCATCCAAAGCCGTTCATGACGCTGCCTGATGGGCAGAATTTGATCCAAAAGACCTTTCTTCGGGCGTCCGCCTTGGAAGGTGTATCTGAAATTTTGACGGTAACTAATCGTGAGCTGCTGTTCAAAACCGAAGATGAATATCGCGCAGTCGGAAGCGCAGGCCGCGCCCTGGGCTACATCCTCGAACCTTTCGGTCGCAATACAGCAGCCGCTGTAGCAATGGCTGCGTTGCAGTTGAAAGAAGCCCATGGCTCCGAAGCGCACATGCTGGTGCTAGCGGCGGATCACCTGATCCAGGATGAAACCGCTTTTGCCGCCGCTGTGGCGAAGGCTGTGCGCTTGTCCGAAGCGGGCTGGCTGGTCACGTTCGGCATCCAACCTCAGTATCCAGAGACGGGCTTTGGTTACATCGAGGCCGACAGTGCAGCACTGGAAGGCGGGTTGAAAGTAGCGCGCTTTGTCGAGAAGCCTGACCTGAAAACGGCTGAGTCCTACGTTGCTGCCGGCAATTACTTCTGGAACTCGGGCATGTTCTGCTTCCAGGTGGGCGCTGTGCTGGAGGAGTTTGCCAAGCATGCGCCGGATGTACTAAGTGCAGCGGCTGCCTCTTTGGGCCGGTCTCGCGTCAGCACTGCCGAGGGCTATCGTTGCCTGTCGGTCGATGCTGATTCGTTTGCTCAAGTCCCGGACATTTCCATCGATTACGCGCTGATGGAGCGCTCGGACAAAGTGGCTACTGTCCCTTGCGACATTGGCTGGAGCGACATTGGTTCGTGGAACGCTGTAAGCGACCTGACCCACGCTGACGAAAACGGCAACCGTTTCGAAGGCGAAGTGTTGTCCCACGGCGCTCGCAACAACTACGTGAACAGTGAAGATCGTCTGACCGCGCTGGTCGGTGTTGAGGATCTGTTGATCATCGACACTGCTGACGCATTGATGATCGCGCACAAGGATCACGCGCAAGACGTCAAACACATCGTTACCCAGCTCAAGAAATCCGGCCATACGCTGCATCAGCTGCATCAGACCGTTCATCGTCCGTGGGGTACCTACACGACCCTGGAGAATGGCGAGCGCTTCAAGATCAAGCGCATCGTCGTCAAGCCCAAGGCTTCGTTGTCTCTGCAGATGCACCACCATCGCAGCGAGCACTGGATTGTCGTGAGCGGCATGGCCGTTATTGTCAACGACGACAAGGAACTGATGCTCAACACCAACGAGTCGACATTCATTCGTGCAGGTCACAGGCATCGTTTGAGCAATCCTGGTGTCATAGACCTCGTACTGATCGAAGTACAGAGTGGCGATTACTTGGGCGAAGACGATATTGTTCGTTTTGAAGACGTCTACGGCCGAGCCGGCCAGTAACTCTGATAATGTGTTTCGGTCCAGGTGCGCAGGGAATCTGCGGCGTACCTGGGCCGGATCGTCACTCCTACGGCGATCCCCTTCTCAAGCGCACCATGCTCGCTGCATGGGCGGGCATCTCAGCAAGTGAGCGATATGTACCCTCCTATTCAAACCCGTTGCTTCAAGGCCTACGACATTCGCGGCCAAGTCCCTAATGACCTCAACGACGATATCGCCTATCGGATAGGCCGCGCCCTTGTCGCCGAGTTGCACGGCAAGACGTATGTCGTTGGCCAAGACATGCGCCTTGAAAGTCCGGCATTGGCGGTCGCGCTGATCAAAGGCCTGACCGAGGCTGGTGCCGACGTCCTCGATATTGGTCTGTGCGGCACTGAAGAGGTGTATTTCGCGACCAGTCATCTGAAAGCTGATGGCGGAATCATGATCACCGCGAGCCATAACCCCAAGGGTTATAACGGTATGAAGCTGGTGCGCGAGCATTCGCGTCCTATCAGCGGTGATACCGGCCTCGATGCCATCCGCGCACGCGTGGATGCCGGTGATATCGGGGAGCCTGCTGTTACGCTCGGCGAAGTGCGTGAAGTCTTCGATAAGACCGCTTACATCGATCACCTGCTGACTTATATAGATGTCGCCGCGCTCAAACCCCTTAAAATTCTGGCCGACCCAGGCAACGGCGCGGCTGGCCCTGCCCTGCAAGCATTGGCTGCGCGTTTGCCACTGGAGTTCGTGTTCATCAATATCGAACCGGACGGCAACTTCCCCAACGGTGTACCCAACCCACTCTTGCCAGAGAATCGCGAGCTGACGCGTAACGCGCTGCTTGAGCACAAGTGCGACCTCGGTCTGGCGTGGGACGGCGATTTCGACCGTTGCTTCTTCTTCGACGAAACCGGTCGCTTCATTGAGGGCTATTACCTGGTGGGCCTGTTGGCCGAAGTGCTGTTGTTGAAGCATCCGGGCAGCAAGATCATTCACGACCCACGCCTGACCTGGAACACCATCGAACAGGTGACAGCAGCCGGTGGCGTCGCGATCCAGAGCAAAACCGGTCACGCGTTCATCAAAGAGCGCATGCGCCTTGAAGATGCGGTGTATGGCGGCGAAATGAGCGCTCACCACTATTTCCGCGATTTCGCTTATTGCGACAGCGGCATGATTCCTTGGCTGCTGGTAGCCGCATTGATGAGCAAAGCCGGCAAGACGCTGTCGCAGCTCGTGGATGAGCGAATTCAAGCGTTCCCGTGCAGCGGCGAGATCAACTACCGCGTCGATGACGTGAAAAGCGTAATCGACAGGATTCTGAATCACTACCTTCCACAGCAGCCTGTTGTGGATAAGACAGACGGCATCAGTATTGAATTTGCCGACTGGCGCTTCAGCTTACGGGGATCGAATACCGAGCCGCTGCTGAGATTAAATGTTGAGAGTCGTGCAAGTGAGTCGTTGGTCACCCAGCGCGTGCTTGAAATTGAACGGCTCATTGAGGGGTAAATATGTACGCAATGCTGAGGGGGCTTTGGGACTACCGAAGCTTCATCGTCACATCGATTCGCAATGAGTTCATCGCCCGCTTCGCCCGCAGTCGACTGGGTGGCTTATGGATGATTATTCACCCACTTTCCCAAGTCGCAATCTACGCATTGATTCTTTCCAACGTGTTGGCGGCCAAGCTGCCGGGGATCGATAACAAATACGCTTATGCCCTTTACCTCATGGCTGGCGTGCTTGCATGGAACCTGTTTTCCGAGATCGTGGCCAGATGTTTGAATCTGTTCATCGAGCAGGGAAACCTCATGAAGAAAATGCGTTTCCCGCGAATTGCGCTGCCAGTGATTGTGGTGGGCTCCTGCCTGCTCAACAACTTGTTATTGTTCGTCGCCGTGCTGGTGGTGTTCGCGGCGCTGGGGCAAATGCCTAGCCTAGAAATGTTCTGGCTTTTGCCACTCACTGTGGTGGTGACTGCGTTTGCCGTAGGTTTGGGCCTCGTGCTAGGCGTGCTCAACGTATTCGTTCGTGACATCGGACAGGTCGTACCTATCATTCTGCAAGTGTGGTTCTGGTTCACCCCCATCGTTTATTCAATCAACATCATTCCGGATTATCTGCGCGGCATGATGACTGGCAATCCAATGTTTTCCATCGTGAACGCTTACCACGACGTACTCGTCTATCAGGTTTCCCCCGGGCTCAACGAGCTTGCCGTCACCGTTGCAATCGCATTTTCGTTGATGCTGCTGGGACTTTTCATGTTCCGCCGCTCTGCGCCGGAAATGGTGGACGCATTATGAATCTGCTTACAATCAACAATCTGGGAAAGGCCTACCGGACCTATAGCTCGGAATGGAAGCGAATTGCGAACTGGTTCTTTCTTCCAAGCAAACCCAACCATGAGCATTGGGTCCTGCGGCACGTAAGCTTCGCTATCAAATCAGGGGAAGCGATAGGCATCGTTGGCCAGAACGGCGCGGGCAAATCCACGCTGTTGAAAATGATCACCGGAACGCTCCAGCCTACCGAAGGCAACGTTCAGGTCAACGGCCGGATTGCAGCAATTCTGGAACTCGGGATGGGGTTCAATCCCGAGCTATCGGGAAGGCAAAATGTGTATCACGCTGCCGGCCTGATGGGCTTTAACAATCAGCAGATTGACGAAGTTATCTCTGAGGTAGAAGCCTTTGCTGAAATCGGAGAATACTTCGACGAAAGTGTACGCATGTATTCAAGCGGAATGCAGATGCGGGTAGCGTTTGCAGTCGCTACTGCATTTCGCCCGGAAATTTTGATCGTTGACGAGGCGCTTTCCGTCGGCGACAGCTATTTCCAGCATAAAAGCTTCGCGCGAATCAAAGAGTTTCAGCGCCTGGGCACAACCTTGATTATTGTTTCCCACGATCGTGGATCGATTCAGGCCCTGTGTGATCGCGCGATTCTTCTCGACGGCGGGACGATCATCAAAGATGGCACGCCAGAGGAGGTCATGGACTATTACAACGCAATAGTCGCGGACAAGGAGAATGCCAACGTTGAAGTCGTGTCACTTGAAAGTGGCGCAACTCAGACGCGGTCCGGGAATCGCAAAGCGACGATTGAGAGCGTGTCTTTGCTTGATCAAACCGGTGCTCCGGTGGAGTACGTCGGCGTCGGCGATGAAGTCACCCTGACGATCAAGACGGCCGTTCATGAAGATCTGCCAGAGCTAGTGGTTGGTTACGTCATAAAGGACCGATTGGGCCAAAGTATTTTCGGCACCAATACCCATCACTTGAACTGCCAGGCGACAGGCCTGGTTGCAGGTCAAAAAACTACATACAAGTTCAAATTTCCTGCGAATCTTGGCATCGGTTCATATTCCGTCGCCGTCGCCCTGCACGCTTCCGACACGCATATCGGCGATAACTTTGAGTGGCTTGACTTGGCTTTGGTATTTAACGTGGTCAACATCGCCAAGGAAACTTTCGTGGGCTTGAGCTGGATGCCACCTACCGTTGAGATTGTAGTTTGACCTCATGATCTTAAACGGCCCTATCACCAACATGCCACCCCATCCATTTCGCCATCCGAATGGAAAAATATTCCAGATGGTCGAACAAAAAGACGACTGCACTCAAGGTCGAGCCATCATCGAGACAATCTGGCGACTGTGGATGAATCAAGAATCAGGGACACGCCCGTGAGCGAATTTTACCGAGCTTTTGAAGACAAACATCGTGGTTCCAGACAGCTCATCCTGGATCGTTTGACGGTGTATAAGCCCTTTATCGAGAAGCTTAGCGAAACCTGGGATCTTGAGATAACAGACCTCGGTTGCGGGCGTGGCGAGTGGCTTGAACTGCTCACATCAATGCCGGTTCGTTGCCACGGCGTGGACCTGGATGGGGAGATGCTGGCCGCGTGCAGACAAAGGGGCTTCACGGTAACCGAAAGTGACGCGATCACTTATCTGAAGGAGCTTCCGGACGCCAGCCAAATGGCCGTCAGTGCGTTCCATTTAGTCGAACATATTCCGTTTGATCAATTGCAGGTCTTAGTGAAAGAGGCAAAACGGGTACTTGTTCCCGGTGGCCTGCTGATACTCGAAACCCCCAACCCGGAAAACCTGATCGTTGGCACGTCCAGTTTTCACATGGACCCTACCCATGTGAACCCGATCCCGCCTCCGCTGTTGCAGTTTCTGCCGGACTACTACGGATATTCGCGTTCAGCGGTATTGAGACTTCAGGAGCCGACGTCGATACAAGACATCGCCCCGATGACACTGATGCACGTCTTTAACGGTGTAAGCCCTGACTACGCAGTAGTTGCACAAACACCTTGCATAGGGGAAATCAGGCCTGATCTTGATGCATTGTTCGCCGCCGACTTCGGTGTAACCCTCGATGGCCTCGCGAACGCATACGAGGGGAGAATCTCCGGTATTGAGGCAGGTACCGTGGCATTGGGGGCGAGCGTTGCGAGCATTAGTGAACATGCCGCCGCCTGCGATACAAGCCTCGCGATACTTCACGAAAATGCCGCTGGCCAAGGCACAAGTCTCTCGATCCTCCACGAAAACGCCGCGGCCCATGGCACAACCCTCGCCGAACTGCAAAACAGGACGGCGGTACATGAATCAGACATTGCCAGCCTTCAAACTGACTCCGTCATCCATCAAACCAGCATCACCGGCCTTGAGGAGCATGCTGTAGCGGACCGCAATGTGCTCGTTGAACTGAAGCAGGAAATCGCGGCTTTGCAACGCAGCCATCAGATTCACTGGGGTAGCCTGGACCTTGAGATCCGCGAGCTTCGCGCCGATAACGCTCGCGTATTACTCGAGATTTCACGAAACGAACAACAGCTCGGCGACATGCATTCATTGGTGCACGCCCAAGAACGGCACATCGCGGTAATTAACCAGCAACTCGACATTGCGCAAAGTCGATTCCACGCCATCAGGATGATTATTCCGTCTCCACTCCTGTCTTCTATCCGATACGTGCGTCTTCAACAGGCTTTGTTAAAGCGCGATGGTTTCAAGAGCAGGGCGAAGTTTCTGGTAAGAAAAGTCGTTTTTTTTGCGATAAGAAAGGTGAGCCCTCATAAGCGTATGAAGCGCGTGGGCGTTTTTACGCTGAAGAAAATGGGGGCGTATGACTTCTTCTATCGGAGATATCACACTTCCGACATTCCGATATTTCGTCCCGCCGTCGACCCAACCGTTAGTTTCGACACTGAAAACCTGTCGGCGCATGCGCAGACAGTTCTAGACAAATTCAAGCTTGCTGAAAAGACCCGGGACAGGACTCAATAATGCGTGTTGTGATTGACTTACAGGGAGCTCAGACAGAAAGTCGGTTCCGTGGTATTGGAAGGTACAGCCTGTCTCTTGCCCTGGCGATCGTCCGCAATCGCGGAATGCACGATATTCATCTGGTACTCAACGGGCTTTTATCAGAATCCATAGAATCCATCAGAGCAGCTTTCGAAGGCTTGCTGCCGATGGAAAACATCCACGTGTGGTACGCCCCTGGCCCGGTAGCTGAAATAGATCAACAGAATCGTGAGCGACGCAAGGCCGCAGAGTTGATCCGAGAAGGCTTCATCGCAAGCCTTAAACCGGACATCATCCATGTGTCGTCTGTGATGGAAGGTTTTCTGGATGATGCGGTAACAAGCATCGGTCGGTTCGACACAAAGACGCCTGTGAGCATTTCCCACTACGACTTGATTCCCCTGCTGAATCCGGCGCAATACCTGAAATTCAATGCGGATTACAAGCAACATTACGTTGGAAAGATTGACGAGTTGCAAAGAGCGTCGTTGATCTTGTCCATTTCGGAGTTCTCGCGGGCCGAAGGCATCGAATACCTTTCTGTCAGTGAAGCCAACTCGATAAACATCTCGACCGCGATTGACGATAACTTTCAAAAGTTGACCATCTCGCCAGATGACGCTTCGGTTTTGCTTCATAACTTCGGCATCGACAGGCCCTACGCGTTTTACACGGGCGGCTCGGACGATCGCAAAAACCTTTCCCGAATGGTGGAGGCTTTCGCCACGCTTCCTGAAACAGCGCGCGGCAAATACCAACTGGTATTCGCTGGGAAAATACCCCAGGTGCATACCACCGATCTCATGGCGATTGGTGAAGCTAACGGTTTGCAGCCTGAGGATATGGTTTTCCTGGGCTACGTAGACGACCAGCAATTGGTAAAACTCTATAACCTTTGCCGCGTGTTCGTCTTCCCGTCATGGCATGAAGGCTTCGGGCTTCCTCCGCTTGAGGCGATGGCTTGCGGTGCCCCGGCGATTGGATCAAGAGTGTCGAGCATCCCCGAAGTCATCGGATGGGACGATGCGCTATTCGACCCCTATGACGTCAGGTCGATCAGCACCAAGCTATTCCAAGCGATGGAGGACGAGGAGTTTCGCACTGCGCTCATTGCCCATGGCATCGAACAATGCAAGTTGTTCACTTGGGACCATTCGGCAATCACCGCGATTGCAGCGTTTGAAAACTTCCTTTCCCGGCGTGTGCCAGAAACCGGAGCGGTTGCTGGGGTTCACAAAAAACGTCTGGCGTTTGTTTCGCCCCTGCCACCCGAGCGTACGGGTATTGCCGGATACGCTGCGGAACTGCTGCCTGAACTCTATAAGCATTACGACATCGATCTGGTGGTGTTTCAAAGCGAAGTGACCGACAAGTGGGCGCTGGCGAATTGCGCAATCCGTGATCCACAGTGGTTGCTGGATAACGTGCGGTCGATTGATCGCGTGGTTTATCAGGTGGGTAACTCGGTATTCCATCACCACATGCTGGAATTGATGCGGCTGGTGCCAGGAACGGTCGTTCTCCATGACTTCTTTTTGAGCGGCCTCAAGGCCTACTTACAAAATGAACGCGTCACCATCAACGCCTGGGATGAAGCTCTTTATCTTTCCCACGGTTATGGGGCGCTGATGGAGAAATACCATGGTCTGACGGATGAAGAGGTCAAGCTCAAATACCCGGTTAACCTCGAGATATTCCAACAGGCGCAGGGAGTCATACTGCACTCTAATTACGCGAAAAATCTGGTACATCAGTGGTACGGGGAAAATCTTGAGGCCAAATGCGATGTTATCCCGCTGCTAAGGCAGCCATCGCCTCCTGTTGACCGCTTGGTATCAAGAGAGCGGACCGGACTGAGCCCTAACGATTTTGTAGTTTGCAGCTTTGGATTTCTTGATCCAACGAAGAAGAACCACTCCTTGCTAGAGGCATGGGTTAATTCTTCGCTGGCCAGCAATCCTCAATGCAAGCTTGTATTCGTAGGCGATATCCATCACATCCCTTACAAAGAACAACTCAACAAACTCATCGCCCGGGCAGCTATTCCGGAAAACATCAAGATCACGGGCTGGGCGGACAACCAAGCCTACGAAGACTATCTGGCCGCCACTGATATCGCGGTTCAACTACGGGACAACTCCCGGGGCGAAACTTCTGCAGCGGTACTCGACTGCATGAATCACGGCGCAGCCGTGATCGTGAACGCCAACGGTTCATTCGCAGAGCTTCACCCTGACGCTACGATAATGCTTGCCGATCATTTTGAAACTGACGAGCTCAAGGACGCGCTGGAACTGTTGTGGACTGACACGAGCGTGCGTGAGCGACTGGGCGCTGCGGGAGCGCAAGTCATACGCACGACGCACTCCCCGCAGGCCTGCGCAAACCAGTACTTCCAAGCGATCGAGAAGTATCATCGAAACAATCGTTATGGCCTGGATGCGTTGCTGCGTCGAGTCGTTGAGAACTCCAGTGATGCCTATCTGGATAATCACCGCGTACGACTGGCAGATTGCCTGTCGCAGAACTTTCCACCTCCGCGCCCCAACAAAATCATCTATCTCGATATCTCCGCGACGTACGCAACCACGCTTCGTACAGGGATAGAACGGGTCGCGATAGCGGTGATGCTGGCGCTGCTCAAAAAAACCGACAGTTCGCTGCGATTCGAGCCGGTGTATCTCAGCAAAACCAATGATGTATGGGGTTACAACACGGCCGTGGACTTTACCATCGAAAATATCGGTGGTCCCGCAGGCCTCATGGGCGATCAGGTGATTACGCCTCAGCAGGGTGACGTTGTCCTGACTCTCGATTGGTCCGACCGTTTGGTACAGGCATACGAGACTGGCTACTTTTCCCACCTGATGAACAATGGTGTAAAGGTATACGCCACGATTTTTGATTTGCTACCTGTTTTATTGCCTCAATACTTCCCGCCTCAAGCGGAGCTTCCGTCACATCGATGGCTACAGGTCACAGCGAAGCTCAATGGTGTGGTCTGTATTTCCCAAGCAGTTGCCGCGGAATATTCCGCGTGGGTCGAGATGCAAGAGGTCAAACAAAAGTCCTTTTCGGTGGACTGGTTCCACCTTGGCGCGGACCTGGCCAGCACGCACTATGATCAGGGGCAGTCTGAAGCGGTTGACGGAAAAGTCGTCGAGCGGCTCAAAGGCAAGCCGACCTTCCTGATGGTTGGCACCATCGAGCCGCGCAAGGGGCATCTTGACGTGCTTAGTTCGTTCACCGAGCTCTGGCGCTCGGGAGTGGATGTGAATCTTGTCATCGTGGGCAAAGAAGGCTGGAAAGGGCTTGACCAAGAGTCACGTCGTAACCTGCCTGACATTATCAAGGCACTGGACGGCCACCCCGAGCGCGAGAAGAGGTTGCTCTGGTTCTCGGACGTCAACGACGCCACCCTGGAAGCTATCTACGCTTCGGCTTCGTGCCTGATATTTGCCAGTGAAGGCGAAGGGTTCGGGCTTCCCATCATTGAAGCCGCACAGAAGGGCTTGCCTATCATCGCACGCGACCTTCCGGTTTTCCGGGAGATTGCCGGTGATCATGCTTACTACTTCCAGGGCGAAGACAGTAGCGCACTGCGTGAATCTATCACGAGCTGGTTGGCGCTATATAAAAACGGTACTCATCCTGAATCATCCGGCATTCAATGGCTGACTTGGGAGCAAAGTGCAGCTCAACTGCTTGAAGTTATCCGGTGAGATCGCATTAAGCCTGGAATCAAGCCGGCTAGCCTGATTGTGTGGACAGGACCCCCTAGGTCCTGTCCACGCATGCCTGAAAATCCTCTGTAGTGAGACTTCTCGGTTAAGACCGTGAAGCGCCAGCCTCAGCGTCGCCGACTACCCTATCCACACTCAAGATCGACCTAAGCCAAGGGTTCCTGGCTTCAGGCCCCAACATTTCAGCCCCAAAAAACCCCGGGATGGCCGGGGTTGATTTTAATCTATGGACGTATGTATTAACCCTACTTGCTACCTGGCGACTGCGGACAGTGCTGCCTGCTGTGAGCCTGAAGGGATGATTTTTATGCTTCCTAACGCGACACCCAGCTTCCTGTCATCACTTGCCCCTTCAAATGCGTGCGGGCTTATGGGCTCAGGAGGGACTATATCGATTGAGCTGGCACTGACTACACCTTTGAATGCCAGCTTATAACTGGCCTGATTCGCGGTCAGGGAAACCTCTCGCACGACCCCTCCTGCAATCAGCTTTACAGGCCTTCCAACATTTGCACCGTAAGCAGAGGCTGTTATCTCAAGCACGAACTCGGACGGCAAACTCTCGGAAAATACCAATTTAGCAGGGCCAAGGTTGGCGTCGGTCCAGCGTCCGAACCCCTCCAGGGCCGAAAATCCGACGATGCTAGACATGTAAGACGGGATGCCGCCGTTACTCAACACATATGGATCCGACATGAGTGATGGAAATTTCCCAAGCCGCGCATTGAAAAACTTCGAAAACGACGGGAGTAGAACCAGATTGCCGTGAGCGCTCAGATGGTCTCCGTCAAAAAACAACGGAACGCCGTTATCAAATGCATTGCACGTTTTATCAGGACACAGGGTTGGTAGCGGGTCCCAGATTTCGACGCCGGGCACTTGCTGGGCTATCGACATCATGGCCTGGATAACAGGCTGTCGGAGCTCTTCGATTTCTTGACGAGAAACTTCAAAACCTTCTTTGCAGATAGGGTTTGCCCGGTCGAACCAGTCAGCACATCGAAGTGGCGGGGCCTTGAACACCGGCTTGGGCGCCTCAAAAACAATGCGAACGCCCTTCTTCGCGAACTCTTGCAGCACCGAAACTGCTGCATCTGTTGCTTTTTTCCGAGCGGCGTCTGCATTCGGCCCCAGTATTTCGGACCTTACCGATTCCTCGCCGAAAAACACCCATTGGTCCACGAATCTTGGAAGCCTGAGTGAGGGCAGGAAAAGAATATCGCCGGCTTTGATACGACTTTGTATGTCATTGATGGCCGATTCCGCATAGCCCTTGCAAATCGGGTTATCTATGTCTCGATGTGGTTGAAAACTAATAAACGGGCATCCGCCATTGTTATAGGAATTAACACGAATAGAATTGATAACCGAAAATTGTTTAAACAGCCCCGTATAGGCCATCGCATGAGAGTCGCCAATGACGTATATGCTCGATTCCTTCAACGGCGCGGGTGTATTACAACCACGCGGGCTATAGCCGAAATACGCACCGCCACCGACAACTCGCAGGTCAGGCCCGGAGGTACAGCCCGGATAGGCTGGATTGGAATCAACTCCCTCTGGATACCAAGTAGAAGCATTTTTACTGACGACGCTTTGTGTCAAATACGCGGAATTGTCAGTGATCGTGCCTGAGAGTGACCACCCGCAGAACACGATGGCAAGGCCCCCTAAGATAACTGCATACTCCGGAGAGCGCCGGACAAAGCGAGAGTATCTCAAGGGTTTTTCGATGAGTGCGTAAGAGGCAATCGCAAGTATGAACGCGACCAGCACGGCCAGCGTTCTTGTTAGCCACGAATCCAAACCACACGTCCAGCGGAATAGCACGAACACTGGCCAGTGCCACAAGTACAAGGAATACGAAATCCGCCCGATAGCGACAAAAAGGGCACTGCCTATAAATCTGTTGACGATATTTTTATAGCCGAGACTGTGCAGGCAAAGAATCGTGCCGGCAGTAGCAGCAACTGCCAGGACCGCGCCAGGCATAGGGAAGCCGACCGGACGAGAGACAACAAAGGCATACAGCAGGATCAAGAAAGATGCACCGCCGGGTATCGCCCGCCAAAGTGCATCTTCACGGGACAGTTTTAGATGGATCGTCTGCGTGCTCACCAGCTGAAATAATAGAACGCCGATGCCTAGTTCCCACAATCTGCCGGGGCTCAGAAAAAAAGCCGCAGTCGGATCTGCGGCGCTTTGCCATGAAGAATAGAAGCCTGAGGCAACAACGCTCGCGCCCAGAAGCGCCGTAGAAACCCAACGGTATCTGCCTCCGGACAACCAGGCAAGAAATAGCAGAGGGAAGACAACGTAGAACTGTTCCTCAACTCCCAGCGACCACGTGTGGGTGTACGGGTTAAATTCAGTCGTTGGCGCGAAATAATCCCGACCAGTCCGGGCAAGGATAAAGTTACTTAAGCCAAAAAATGCGCTTCTGCCGGTCTCCTGATTCACCGCGCTCAGCCAAGACGCTGGAATAAATAACGCAGACGCCAGCGCCGTTATAAGCAAGCAGGCAATCAGTGCGGGAAAAATTCGTTTTATACGTCGCGCATAAAAAAAGGTTAGAAACTGAAATATACCACCTTTAAAATTCGCGACCGATGCGCTAACAACGAATCCTGATATCACAAAGAACACATCAACGCCTACAAATCCACCGGGCAACCAAGCCGCATTCAGGTGATAGACGAGTACAGCTAATACAGCGAATGCGCGAAGCCCATCAATGTAAGGGAAATATTGGTGATGGGCGCTTGTTCCAGGCGAGCCTTGCATTGCTTAATCCTTCAGCGAATTGCTATGCGTGTAAGTATTTGCGACGCCAACTGGCGGAGCATAATTATCCGTGAGGGAGGCAGTGAGTGCCCGTCCATGACACCGCGTATCATCGTATGTTCCGCCGATTTTGTCGACTGATCGCACTCGTCCAAGACCCACCCCACTTGGAATGAAGGGAGGCCGTTGCCTTCTGGGCTGTTGCTCGATTGTGAGAACAGGCCAAATGGACATTAATGCACCTCGGCGCGGATTCAAGCCATGGAGTAGGTTCTCTAGGTGTTACGAGTCTTCGCCCGGATGCCCAGAAGTTTTGTATGCCGGGCACGCGCCGTTGTACCATGCGTGCCTGCTAAAAAAAATTCACTTACCACGCTTATTAGTGGCACTAAAACGGAGTTCAAAGGATCCGCATGAAAGCAATCGTTACCGGCATTACTGGTCAAGACGGCGCCTATCTGGCTGAACTGCTGCTTGGCAAGGGTTACACCGTTTACGGCACCTACCGCCGTACCAGTTCTGTCAATTTCTGGCGGATCGACGAGCTGGGTATCCAGAATCATCCCAATCTGCATCTGGTCGAGTACGACCTGACCGATCTGTCTGCAAGCATCCGTTTGCTGCAAACCACCGAAGCGACCGAGGTTTACAACCTGGCAGCCCAGAGCTTCGTTGGCGTTTCCTTTGATCAGCCTCTGACCACCGCAGAAATCACCGGCCTTGGCGCTGTGAATTTGCTGGAAGCTATCCGCATCGTTAACCCGAAAGTCCGCTTCTACCAGGCGTCGACTTCGGAAATGTTCGGTAAGGTCCAGGCGATCCCTCAGATCGAAAGCACTCCGTTCTACCCGCGCAGCCCGTACGGCGTTGCCAAGCTTTACGCCCACTGGATGACCATCAACTACCGTGAGTCGTACGGTCTGTTCGCGACCAGCGGCATTCTGTTCAACCACGAGTCGCCGCTGCGTGGCCGTGAGTTCGTGACTCGCAAGATCACTGACACTGTTGCCAAGATCAAACTGGGTCTGCAGGACAAGCTTGAACTGGGCAACATGGACGCCAAGCGCGATTGGGGTTTCGCCAAGGAATACGTCGAAGGTATGTGGCGCATGCTGCAAGCCGACGAGCCGGACACCTTCGTACTCGCGACCAACCGCACCGAAACCGTTCGCGATTTCGTGACCATGGCATTCAAGGCCGTTGATATCACCATCAACTGGAGCGGCGAAGCGGAAGGCGAGCAAGGCACTTGCGCAGCGACCGGCAAGGTACTGGTTTCGGTCAATCCGAAGTTCTATCGCCCTACTGAAGTCGACCTGCTGATCGGTAATCCGCTCAAAGCCAAGGAAGTCCTGGGCTGGGAGCCGAAGACCACGCTGGAAGAGCTGTGCCGCATGATGGTTGAAGCGGACATGCGTCGAAATGAAAAAGGATTTTCGTTCTGATGAGTATTGCCGGTAAGCGTGCACTGATAACGGGTATTCAGGGTTTCACAGGGCGCTACATGGCCGCCGAACTTGCAGCCCAGGGCTGTGAAGTGGTGGGCATGGGGAGCCAGCCTTCTGATGAAGCCAATTACCACCAAGCGGATCTCACGGATCTGGCGGGTTTGAGCACGCTACTGGCAGATATTCAACCGGACATCGTTGTTCACCTGGCGGCGCTGGCCTTTGTGGGTCACGGCGCGGCAGAGGCGTTTTATCAAGTCAATCTGATTGGTACGCGCAACTTGCTGGAAGCGATCGCAGCTTGCGGCAAAATGCCTGACAGCGTTTTGCTGGCGAGCAGTGCCAACGTCTATGGCAATGCATCTTCCGGGTTGCTGGACGAGGGCACCGCGCCCGCGCCAGCCAATGACTACGCCGTCAGCAAACTGGCCATGGAATACATGGCCAGCTTGTGGTTCGGTCGGCTGCCAATCATTGTTACCCGCCCCTTTAATTACACCGGTGTTGGCCAAGCGGATAACTTCCTGCTGCCCAAGATCGTTAAGCACTTTCGCGAGAAGGCTGACAAGATCGAACTGGGCAATCTGGACGTCTGGCGTGACTTCAGCGACGTTCGCTCACTGGTAGCAGCTTACCGTGGGCTGCTGGAGGCCAAGCCTTTCGGTCAGTTCGTCAACGTCAGTTCGGGCAAAACCCATTCGCTGCGTGAAGTCATCGACATGTGCCGCACTATCACTGGCCACGACCTGGCTGTTGAGGTGAATCCGGCCTTCGTCCGCGCTAATGAAGTGAAAACCCTGTGTGGCGACAACACCCGCTTGAAGTCGCTGGTCCCGGGCTGGAAAACACCTGAGTTGAGCGAAACACTCAGCTGGATGCTCAACGACGCCTGATCTGGCACTGTAAACCCGAAGGGCAGCGACGCTTTTCGGGCGTACTTTCAGTCCTACCCTCTCCTGCTGCCGTTTGAACGCAGTGCGCCTATCGCCAAGCAGCGGACGCTATCGTTTCGTCAGAGAACCCTGATGACCAAAGTTTTGCACTTCTTCAAAACCTACTTCCCGGAAAGCCGTGGCGGCGGGATCGAGCAGGTGATTTTCCAACTCGCGCAAGGCAGCGCGGCTCACGGCATCGACCCTTCGGTGCTGTATCTGAGCGCGAATGGTTCGGCTCGCAATGAGACGGTCGGCAATCATCGGATTCATCGCTCAAAGCAGGATTTGCACATCGCGTCGACCGGGCTTTCCTGGTCGGGGATCAAAGATTTCAAAGAGCTGGCAGCGCAGGCCGACATCGTCCATTACCACTTTCCGTGGCCCTACATGGACGTCGCGCACTTTGCCACGCGCCTGAAAAAGCCGTCGCTGGTGAGCTACCACTCGGACATCGTCAAACAGAAAACGCTGCTCAAGCTTTACCAGCCGCTGATGAACCGCTTCTTGGGCAGCGTCGATCGGATCGTCGCTTCGTCTCCGAACTATGCTGCGAGCAGTGAAGTGCTGACGCGCTTCAGGGATAAAGTCGAGATCATTCCATATGGTCTGGACCGCGCTACCTACCCCACCCCGTCCCCGACCAAGCTTGCCCACTGGAAACAACAGTTGGGCGAGCGATTCTTCCTGTTTGTCGGCGCCCTGCGTTACTACAAGGGTTTGGACTATTTGCTCGAAGCGGCCCAGCGCACTCAGCTTCCCGTGGTGATCATGGGTGGCGGTCATGAAGAATCAGAGCTCAAGGCGAAGGCCGCCACGCTGGGGCTGACTCACGTCAAATTCGTTGGCGGGTTGCCTGACGACGACAAGAACGCGCTGCTCACGCTGTGTACGGCGTTTGTGTTCCCGTCGCACCTTCGTTCTGAGTCCTTCGGCATTTCACTGCTCGAAGCGGCCATGTATGGCAAGCCGATGATCTCTTGCGAGATCGGCAGTGGCACCACGTTCATCAACATTGCTGACGAGACCGGCCTGGTAGTCCCGCCAAGGGATTCGGCGGCTCTGGCCGATGCGATGACTACGCTCTGGAACGACACTGCGTTGGCAGAGCGGATGGGCGCCAAGGCTGAGCAACGCTACGAAGCGGTATTCACCGCAGAGAAGATGGTGCAGAGCTATGCGGCGTTGTATCGGGACATTCTCGAACGCCACTGACGACATCGGCGCAGGTTTGCTCGCTGCGCCGATCGTATTACCTCAAGGCTTACGCTTGCGCGGTCCGGTATTGAACACCGGCACTTTGCGCACGGGCTTGACCGACGGCGCTTCGGGCGCTGCATCCCCGCTGTCCACCCATTTGCCGAGATTGCGCTTGCCGCCACCACCGCTGTCCTTGGGTTTTTTGGGCTTTTTCGGTTTTTTCTGGATCTGCCCGGTGGCGTCGGTGAGCGGAACACGGTGCTCGGGGACGAAGTCGGGTTCGTCTTTGCGGGTCAGGGTCTGACGGGTCAGCATCTCGATGGCTGAAAGCAGTTCGACTTCATCGGCGCAGACCAGAGAAATCGCTTCGCCGGTCTGCCCCGCACGCCCGGTGCGGCCGATGCGGTGGATGTAATCTTCGGCAACGGTGGGCAGGTCGAGGTTGACCACAGTGGGCAGATCGTTAATGTCCAGACCGCGCGCAGCGACGTCAGTGGCGACCAGAATCTGCACTTCGTTTGCCTTGAAGCGGTCCAGCGCACGCTGGCGTGTCGCTTGCGGCTTATCGCCGTGAATGCCATCAGCGTTGATATTCAGGCCTTGCAGGCGATCGACCAGCTGGTCCACGCCGACACGGGTTTTCGCGAAAACCAGCACCTGGGTCCAGCGCTGCTTTTTCAGCAGGTGAATGAACAGCTCGGCCTTGCGCTTCTTGTCCACCGGCACCACCCACTGCTTGACCGAGGACGCCGCCACGTTGCGCGGGCTGACTTCAATGGTCAGTGGATCGTTGAGCGCCTGCCCGGCCAGTTGGCGAATTTCATCGGAGAACGTGGCCGAGAACAGGAGCGTCTGGCGACGCTTGGGCAGCACCGCGTAAATGCTGCGCAGTTCTTCGGAAAAGCCCAGGTCGAGCATGCGGTCGGCTTCGTCGAGAATGAGCGTCTGCACTTGGGAAAACTTGATGGCGTTCTGCCGAAACAGGTCCAGCAAACGGCCTGGAGTCGCCACCAACACATCCACGCCACGGCGCAGTTTCATCATCTGCGGATTGATGCTGACGCCGCCATACACTGCGTAGGTGGTCAGCGGCAGGTGCTCGGCGTATTGAGCGATGTTCGCGTGAACCTGTTCGGCCAGTTCGCGGGTCGGCACCAGCACCAAGGCACGGATCGAGTTGGAGACTACTTTCGGGCCTTCCATGGTCAGGCGCTGCAGCAGCGGCAAGGCGAAGCCTGCGGTTTTGCCGGTGCCGGTCTGGGCGGCGGCCATCAAGTCACGGCCGGCCAGCACCGAAGGGATCGCCTGCGCCTGAACAGGCGTCGGGGTCTGGTAGCCAAGCGCATCAAGGGCGCGCAGCAAGGGTTCGATCAGGCCGAGAGAGGCGAATGTCATGGGAATACCGTAGGGAAAATGTCAGCGCGTTTTGCAATGGCCGGCAGTTTACCCTTTCTCGGCGGGTTTCTGCTTGCGCCACAGCGGCAAGCCGATATTCGTCAATAGAGAAATAACCTACAAACCACGCTGTAATTTCGCCTATTTCGCATCAATTTTGGCCGGTAGCATCCCTCCCCCTCTGAGCAAACCCGAACGGGCACACCTGCCAACGTCCTGATGCTAGTCATTGGTGACGTGACTTTAGCGAGATTTAATAGTGAGCATGAGAGCTTTTTTTTACCGGGAATTGGCGATATTTGGAGGTGCTTGGCACACTTGGTACTTTCTGGCCTTTCACGACGTTAAAGGGAAATACCGACGCTCCATACTTGGCCCATTCTGGATGACCCTGACTTCACTGTTTTTCATACTAGGACTGGGGTTTGTCTATTCGAAACTCCTTCAGGTTGATATCAAGGAATATTTACCCTATCTGGCCTGCGGATTCATCGCTTGGACGTACATGACTTCATTCGTTAATGAAGGGGCCAACACATTCATTAATTCCGGGCACATCATTAAACAGCTAAACATGCCATTCATGGCCCACATCATGCGTGTGGCATTCCGCAATCTTGTCATTTTTCTACACAGCTGGGTCATCCTGATCCCCCTGATGCTTTGGTATGACTACCTAACGATAAGCGGCCTCCTTTTTTCGATTGTAGGAATTTTACTGGTCACCTTTGCCCTGATTCCGCTGACGACATTGCTGTCAGTGATTTGCGTCAGGTACAGGGATGTGGCGATTATGGTGGCCAGCGGGATGCAACTGCTTTTCTTCGTGACACCCGTGATGTGGCAAGCGCATCAGCTCACAGAGATCAGTCTATTTCTAAAACTCAATCTGTTTGGCTATCTGATCGATCTGATACGAGAACCTATGCTGAACGGTCAGTTCCCGGCCACGTCAGCTGCCGTCGTCCTTTGTGCAGGTGTAGTGCTGTGGGTGGTTGCCTTCTTCGCGCTGTTTCTCAATCGTAAACATATTCCGTACTGGGTGTGATCTTGTCTTATTTAATAGCAGATGCCGTAACTGTCGATTATCCAGTTATGGATATATCGAGCCGATCATTTAAAAAAGATGCATTGTCGTGGGTGACGGGCGGTTTGGTAGGCTCAAACTCGAAGCGTCACGTGACGGTACGCGCGCTAGATAACGTGAGTCTTGCGATTCACAAGGGAGAGAAAATAGGCTTACTGGGGCATAACGGCTCTGGCAAAAGCACCTTTCTCAAGGTAATGGCTCAAGTCTACTGGCCAAGCTTGGGCAGTTTTAAATCCTCCGGACGAGTCACTTCTTTACTTGATCTGACCCTGGGCATGGAAATGGATGCTACGGGGTACGAAAACATCTTTCTTCGAGGTGCTGTCCTGGGAATAAAACCTTCAGAGATCAAAACAGTCATCACAGAAATCGCCGAGTTTTCCGGGCTCGGTGATTATCTGAGACTTCCGATTCGTACCTACTCGTCCGGAATGCTAGTACGACTGGGCTTTTCAATTTCCACGGCGTTTCCTGCCGACATAATCCTCATGGATGAATGGCTCGGCGTCGGGGATGCGCAGTTTCAGGAAGTTGCGAACCAACGCCTGCGCGAGATGACCGCTAACGCGTCGATTCTCGTTCTGGCATCCCACTCCGCCGATCTCATAAATCAAAACTGCGACCGATGCGTTCGTCTTGAACACGGGAAGATCGTCGACGACTTCATGGTCGCAAGCCGGCATTGAACGCCTGATTCGCATTGAGCCAAGCCAGGTTTTGCAGGCTCGATCTAGCGCGGTGACTTCTGCTTGCGCCACTGCGGCAAGCCGATCAGCACCACGGCGCTGATGATGACCGCCATCGCCATGCCTTCTTCAATCCCGATGTGTTCGCCGGCGAACGCGACGCCCAGCATTACGGCCACAGCCGGGTTGACGTAGGCATAACTGGTGGCGGCGGCCGGGCGGACGTTTTTCAGCAGGTACATGTACGAACTGAACGCGACGATCGAGCCGAAGACGACGAGGTAGGCCATGACCAGCCAGCCCGACAGCCCGGGTGATTGAGTCATGCGCTCGCCGCTGAGGTAACTGCCCACCAACATGAGCGCACCAGCGACCAACATTTCGCAAGCGCTAGCCATGGGGCCGGCGGGTAGTGGCAGGTAGCGACTCCACACCGAGCCGAACGCCCAGGTCGCGGCGGCGAAGATCACCAACAACGCGCCCATCGGGCTAGCTTGCAGGTTGGAGCCGAGATTGAGAAGGCCGATCCCGACCAGTCCGAGAAGAATCCCCGCCCATTCCAGCCGCGTATTGCGGTGTCCCCAGAACAGGCCGAATAACAGGGTAAACAGTGGCACCGTGGCGACTGCCAGCGCTGCAACCCCGGACGCAACGCCCGCGTGCTCGGCCAAAGTAACTCCGCCATTGCCGCACGCCAGCAGAAGGAAGCCGATCATCGCCGCTGCTTTCCATTGCTGCCAGGTCGGCATCGGAGCCCCACGCCAGCGCATGAACGCGAACAGGATGGAGCCGGCGATGGTGAAACGAACCCCGGCCATCATTAGCGGCGGCCAGGTTTCGATGCCGATGCGAATCGCGAGATACGTAGAGCCCCAGATGACGTACAGGGCAAAGAAGGCACCGACCAACAACAGGGGGAAACGGCGAGGGGAAGGCATTGAGAAGCTCAGCGTCTATTGTTATGGCCGGACATTCTAGAAACGTTGAGCACTCGGCATCAGCCACACATGCGTTTTATTCGACCCATACACTTTTTGTAGTAAGTGCAGACACAGGCTGTAAATCCCAAGATAAACCGCTCCCACAGGTTATGGGCTCAATCCAAAATCCCGAGCGCGGCTGCAATCCCGTGGGAGCGGACCTGTCCGCGAAGAGGTCGTACAGCCGATGTATTTCCAGCGTCTGATACTCAGCGTTCGCGGACAGGTCCGCTCCCACAAGTTATCGGTTGAGCATTTAAAACCCGCGATGGCGTTTGATGGCTTCGCTGACTTTCTTCGCAGGGACTTTCTGCAGCGAGCACATGAGCTGATGCGAAACACCGCTGATGCCGTGGGTCTGGCGCAGTTCGTTGCTGAGGTGAACGGTGAGGTTGGCGGCCATTTCGGCATCGGCCATGGCCCGGTGAGCCTTACCAGTGTTTGGCAAACCGGCCCAAGTGGTGAGCGTGCCGAGTTTGTGATTGGGTGCCGCGGGCATCAGGCGGCGAGCGAGCAACATGGAGCAGGCAAAGCTCTGCTCGCGGATGCGCTTGATCCGCGACAGCTCGTAATCCCAGAACTTCTGGTCAAACGAGGCGTTGTGCGCCACCAGCGGGGTAAAGCCAACAAACTCGGCCACTTCGTTCATCACCCGATCGGCAGAAGGCGCGGTGCGCAGCATGCTGTTGCTGATGCCGGTCAGGGATTCGATGAACGAGGGGATGCGCACACCGGCGTTCATCAGGCTTTGGTAACGCTCGACGATGCGCCCGTCCTCCATGATCACTACCGCGATCTCGGTGGCGCGGCAGCTGCTACCGGGGGAAATACCGGTGGTTTCAAAGTCGATGACAGCGATGCGTTCCTGCACGGTTTTTTAGCCTTTAACGGTGGTATTTACTGACGTTGAAGATCCGTGGGAGCGGACCTGTCCGCGAATACGTCGGCACTTTCAACACCTATAGTGCGGCGAGCATCGCTTTCGCGGACAGGTCCGCTCCCACAAAGTATGCGCACGCCACAAATCAGGTGGTATCCATTGCGCCAGCATTTAGTTTCTAAGCAACAACCCACCCTCAATCGGCACATACCGGCTGGCGGCGCGAATCAGGGAATTGGCGGTCAGCCCCGGCACGCCATAGGCCACAGCCTCGACGCCATGCTTGCTGATGATGCGCTCGAGCAGCAAGTCGAAGTCGCCATCACCCGACGCAAGGACCACTTCGTCCACATTGGGCGCAACGTCCATGATGTCGATGGTGATACCCACGTCCCAGTCACCCTTGGCCGAGCCGTCGCTGCGCTGGATGTATGGCTTGAGCTTTACGGTAAAACCGAGGTTGCGCAGGATCTGCTGAAACTGCTGCTGCTTGCTGTCACCACGGTCGATGGCATACGCATAGGCTTCGACGATCTGCCCGCGCTGACTGATATCGGCCCACAGGGCGGCATAGTTGAAGTGACAACCGTGGGCCTGGCGCACGGTGTAATAGAGGTTTTGTACGTCGGCGAACACTGCAATTCTTTTCACCGGAACTCCTCGATGCGCTAACGAGCGACAGCGGCCCGAACACCGGACCGGCGCTCAGTATGCCAGTTTGAGGAATTGATTGAAGAACCGAGTGTGGTGCACGCGCAATCGACCGTCGGTGGACCACTACATGTGGGAGCGGACCTGTCCGCGAATACGAGGTACAGACGACATGAATTTATCGAATGTACCCGTCAATTTGCGGACAGGTCCGCTCCCACGGGTAGAGCATCAGCGCCTCGTAGCGTGAGGCGCGCCCAAGCTGTCAAACGAACGAGTCATCGTCATCAAACATTCCGCCGCCGTCGTCATTGCCGTAATCGGTGTCGGCAAAGCCGCCGGAGTCGGTGTTGTTGCCCCAGGAATCATTGCTGGTCACGGTCTGTTGATCGTCATTCCAGCCGCCAGTGCTGCCAGCATCCTGATTGGACGTATCGCTGACGTTCTGCGCGGGCTCTTCCTTGATGATTTCGACGATTTCCTGCGGCTGGCTGTTGTGATTGAATAGGCTGCTGATGCCCTCAGCGAGCATCACACCACCGGCCACACCTGCGGCAGTCTTCAGGGCTCCGCCCAAAAAGCCACTGCCCATCGGCGCGGCGGGCGCTTGCTGCTGCGGCTGGCCGTAATTGCCTTGGGGCGCTGCGCTGTTGTAAGGCGGCGGGCTGCTCGGGCCCGAATCGCGCCAGCCGCCTGCCGATGGCTGGGGCGTGGACGGACGTTGCTGAGAGAACGACGAAGGCTGCTGCGCCTGTGGCTCGCGCGCACCACCGCCAAAAATGCTCGACAGGAAACCGCCGCTCTGCGCAGGCGCTGCTGGCGGCGCCTGCACCTTGCTGCGCTGAAGCTCAGCCTGCAGCTGTTGAATCTGCTCATCACGCTGGCGGCTCTGGGCTTCCAGCTGCTTGATCGCGACTTCCTGCACCAGGATCGATTGCGCCATGTAATAAGGGGCGCCGGGTTGCTGGCCGAGATGTTCCTTGATCCGTGCTTCAGCCTGCGCGTCTCGTGGGGCCGAATCCGTTTCTGCTTGCTTGAGTTTCGCAAACAAGCCGTCGATCAGGGTTTGCTCTTCGCTGTTCATGGCGACCTCGTTAGATTGCCGTTGGAATTCGTGATCCGACCAAATGGTCAGGTACATGCAAGGTAATGGGGCTGTTGTGAGCCGTTTCAATAGGATGTAAAAAAAGTTACCCGGGCTGCAACTGCTCGTCCAATTGGCCCGCTCGCTGGCAAAGCGTTAAAGTGGCGACCTGCTTTTAGCCTGTGATCCGTTCATGAACCCGCTGACCATCCTACGAGACTCCCTTTATTTCTTCCGGCGCAACCTGGCCAGCATCTTGATGCTCTGCCTGCCGCTGGTGATATTGGAGGCGCTGACCAAGCAATTGCTGAGCAACTCGCTGGGGGACAATGCGACCGCAACCTACGAGCTGATCGTCGGGCTGCTGTTTTATCCGTTGTACACCGCGTCGTTGATTCTGTTTCTCGACGCTAAATCGGCGGGCGATGAGCCGCCCAAACGCAATCTGTGGGCCGGTGCATTGCGCTTGTGGCCGACGTTTGCGGTGCTCTCGGCGCTGAGCACACTGTTGATCATGGGCGGCCTATCGCTGTTCATTCTTCCCGGCATCTGGGTGATGATCAAACTGGTTTTTTCCGAGTACCTGCTGGTACTGCGCGGCCTGACGCCGCTGGCCGCCATGCGTGCTAGCTTCATGATGACGCGCGGTCATGTACTGCGTATTTTCGCCTGCGTGATGTGCGTATATCTGCCGCTGTCGGTGCTGGAAGGTTTGAGCTATTACGTGCTGCCTGACCAGCAAAGTCCGTTGCTGTCATTGACGGTGGACAGCATTTCGAGCTTTTTGCAGCTGTTCATCAGCGTGGTGATGTTCCGGCTGTTCATGCTGCTGGATGAGACGTCAGATCGCGCCTGAGCAACTTCGTATCACTGATAATGAGGTGCCAGACCAACCCAATGCCTCGATTAACTCGCTTCGTCCTCATCGTGCTTGTGTTGACGGGTTTTTTCGCAGGCCTGATCTACAACGTGACCTGGCACCCCGCCGCGCACGAACACATGCCGATCAGTTGTAATGCCAAGGACGCTGCCCCACCACAACTGCCGCCTGGGCAGACGCTGAAAGTCATGACCTGGAACATTCAGTATCTGGCGGGCAAGCGCTATGTGTTCTGGTACGACATGGCCGATGGCAGCGGACCGGACGAGCGTCCAACGCCTGAGGACATCGCTTACAACCTCGACGAAGTGGCGCGAGTGATTCGTGACGAACAGCCCGACATCGTGCTGCTGCAGGAGGTCGACGACGGCGCCAAGAACACTGATTACGTCAATCAACTCGCCCTGTTGCAGGCCCGCGTCACCGATCTGCTCCCGTGCAGCACCGAAGCGTTTTACTGGAAGTCGGACTTCATCCCCAACCCGCATATTTTCGGCAGCGTCGGCACCAAGCTCGCAACCCTGAGTCGCTTCCAGCTGGACAAGGCCGAACGCCTGCAACTGCCCTCCCCTGACGGCAATCTGATCGGTCGCCAGTTCGAGCCCAGGCACGCGTTGCTGGTGAGTTATCTGCCAATGACCGACGGCAAGCACCTGGCGGTGGTGAATGCCCATCTGGGTAATTTCCGTCCGGGCGATGACAGTTTGCAGCGGCAAGTGGGTTTCACGGCACACCTGCTCGACTCATTCGAAGGTGCGGGGACGCCATGGATCGCGGGCGGCGATTTCAACATGCTGCCAAAGGGTCAATACCAGCGCATGCCCGAAGCGTTGCGCGGTGAGTACGCGCCGAACAGTGAGTTGAAAACGCTGTGGGACAAATACCCGATGGTGCCGAGCAATGACGATACGAACGGTGAAGAGCGTGGAAGGTGGCTTACCCGCTTCCCCAACGATCCTCGCGTGAGCGGCCCGGATCGCACGCTGGATTATCTGATCTACAGCCCGAGCATCCAGCGCGTCGATGCGCGGGTTCGCCAAGACGACACGATGTTGATCTCCGATCATTTGCCCGTCATTGCGCGCTTCCACCTGTAGAAGCCAGCTTGTTGGCGACGCTGCTGATGCGGCGTGTCAGGCTTGACGCCTCGCGAACAAGTTCGCTCCTACAGGAATGCGTTCCTACAGAATCAATGACGCTGCAACACGCTGGCTCCCGCATCTTTCGGTAGCCTGGCAACGTCGATCAATCCCAAAATCCCCAGCAGCGCGACACCCAGAAAAGCCACCCGGAAATCGGCAGGCAGGGCGTGGATTTCGTGCCCCTGCACGGCCATGGAAACCCGCAGCAGCAACGCGGCGAACGTGACGCCGATGCCCATCGCCAGTTGGAAGAACATGCTGAACAAGGCCGACGCTTCGCTCATTCTCGCCTTGGGTACGTCGGCAAATCCTATGGTGTTGTAGCAGGAGAACTGCATGGAGCGCGAAAGGCCGCCAACGAACAGCACAGCGGCAATCAGCCAGAACGGCGTCTGGGCGGTAAACGCTGCGCACGCCGCAATCGAGACCACGCCGATCACGCCGTTGACCAGCAGCACGTTGCGAAACCCAAAGCGCTGCATGATGGGCGTGGTAAACGGCTTCATCGCCAGGTTGCCGGCAAATACGGCCAACACCAGCGAGCCGGCGTCCACGGGCGACAATCCAAAGCCCACTTGAAACAACAACGGAAGCAAGAATGGCAGTGCGCTGATAGCCAGCCTGAAAAGCGAGCCTCCGTAGATACTGGCGCGGAAGGTCCGGAATTTCATGGGCGTCAATGGCAAAAGCGCGTCTGGACGATTGCGGCAATGACGCACCGCCAGCGCCGAAAACACCACCCCCAGCGCCACCAGCACGGCGCCGGTCAAGAGTGAATTGCCGTCCTGACCGCCCAGCCACTCCAGCCCGCCGAGAATCAGCGCGCAAGCACTCGCCAACAGCACAAAACCCTTACCGTCGAACTTGCGCACATTGCTTTCGCGACCGGGCGGTACTAGCCAAAGCGTGGCGGCCAAGGCAAGGATGCCCAACGGCAGATTGATGTAGAAGATCCAGGGCCACGACGCGTGCGTGACAATCAGCCCGCCCACCAATGGCCCAAGGATGGGCGCCACCAAGCCCGGCCAAGTGATCACGGCGATCATCTTCACCAGATCCTTTTTATCGGTATTGCGCAGCACGGCTAGCCGCCCTACCGGGACCATCAAAGCCCCGCCGACGCCTTGAAACATCCGGGCAAAGACGAACATCTCAAGGTTCTGACTCACGCCGCACAGCAGGGACGCGACGGTAAATATGACGATGGCGCTGGCGAACACCCGCCGAGCCCCGTAGCGATCCGCCACCCAACTCGACAGAGGGATGAAAATGGCGACGGCGATCAGATAAGCGCTGATGCCGATGTTCATGTCGACCGCCGTGACACCAAATCCGGCAGCCATTTTTGGCAGCGCGGTCGCGATGACCGTGGCGTCGAGGTTTTCCATGAAAAACGTCACCGCCACGATCAGCGCGATAAGACGGGTTTGCACACTGACGCCGGACTCGGCGGCGCGTGAATCAGGTGACGTAGGGACAGTCAACTTGAGAGACCTTTTCAAGATGTTGCGAGGGAGGCGGTCACTCTATCTCAATCCAGGCTCACATAAATCCTGTTGCCGCGCGCGGGCGGCGTTCCGACTTGCCCGCGAACCTTTAAATCCGGGCAGAGCGCGTAGGAGCACAGCTCGCTTGCGATCTGCCGTTCACCGGCAGAAAAACCTGCGCACGCGGTTTATCTGATGAACCGAGGCGTCAGGTTTTAGGGCCGCTGCGCGCCCCATCGTTGGCAAGCCAGACTCCTACGCCCTCCGGGCAGAAGCATGAGCCGCGTT
>NZ_JBSKHT010000005.1:148493-202998 GCF_057128745.1 Pseudomonas rosaeacicularis | reverse complement strand
GGTTTTAGGGCCGCTGCGCGCCCCATCGTTGGCAAGCCAGACTCCTACGCCCTCCGGGCAGAAGCATGAGCCGCGTTGATCATCGCCTTTTCCCGACAGCTCCGGTCCGCTTCTGCCGAAGGCGTAGGAGCGCAGCTTGCTCGCGATCTGCCGGGCACCGGCAGTGAAACCGGTGCACGCGGTTTGTCTGATGAACCGAGGTGTCTGGTTTTAGGGCCGCTGCGCGCCCCATCGTTGGCAAGCCGGGCTCCTACGCCTTCCGGGCAGAAGCATGAGCCGCGTTGATCATCGCCTTTTCACAACAGCTCAGGTCCGCTTCTGCCGAAGGCGTAGGAGCGCAGCTTGCTCGCGATCTGCCGGGCACCAGCAGTAAAACCTTTGCACGCGGTTTGTCTGATGAACCGAGGCGTCTGGTTTTAGGGCCGCTGCGCGCCCCATCGTTGGCAAGCCAGACTCCTATGCCCTCCGGGCAGAAGCATGAGCTGCGTTGATCATCGCCTTTTCACAACAGCTCTCATCCGCTTCTGCCGAAGGCGTAGGAGCGCAGCTTGCTTGCGATCTGCCGGGCACCGGCAGTGAAACCGGTGCATGCGGTTTGTCTGATAAACCGAGGTGTCTGGTTTTAGGGCCGCTGCGCGCCCCATCGTTGGCAAGCCAGACTCCTACGCCCTCCGGGCAGAAGCATGAGCCGCGTTGATCATCGCCTTTTCCCAACAGCTCCGATCCGCTTCTGCCGAAGGCGTAGGAGCGCAGCTTGCTCGCGATCTGCCGGGCACCGGCAGTAAAACCTGCGCACGCGGTTTGTCTGATGAACCGAGGTGTCTGGTTTTAGGGCCGCTGCGCAGCCCACCGCGCCCGTCGTGACCTCCGATTGTGCCTACGCGCTACGCGCAGAAGCGAGACGGGGCGCATACACGTGCTCCGCGCAAAAGCGGGCTTGCAGCGCGCAGAAGCGGAACCGCAGCACGCACACGCGTCCCGCGCAGAAGCAGCCGTCAGTTTGCTGGCTTTCTCGGCTTGATCCGCGCGGTCGGCTCGGCCACCAGGGGGTCATCGGGCCAGTAGTGCTTGGGATACCGCCCTTTCAAATCCTTCTTCACTTCGGCGTAGGTGCTGCGCCAGAAGTTGGCCAGATCCTGGGTTACCTGCACCGGGCGGCGCGCCGGGGACAACAGGTGGAGCTTGACGATCTGCCGGCCGTTGGCGATACGCGGTGTGTCAGCCAGGCCGAACAGTTCCTGCAAACGCACCGCCAGAATCGGTGGATGTTCACTGTAGTCCAGGCGGATCGACGAGCCGGACGGCACGCTCAAATGATGCGGCGCCAGCTCGTCCAGCCGTTGCGGCAGCGGCCATGGCAACAGGTTATGCAGAATCGACGACAGATCGAGATTGCCAAAATGGCTCAGCCGCGACACCTTGCCCAGGTACGACAACAGCCAATCTTCCAGACCACCCAGCAACGCCTCATTACTGACATCGGGCCATTCGCTGCTGTCTTGCTTCCCCAAATCCAGCTGCCGAAGCAATCCAACACGCGCCTGCCACTGACGCAATTCCGGCGTCCACGGCAACAGCTCCAGTCCCTTGCGCCGCACCAGCGCCAGCAACGCATGCCCGCGCGCCGAATCGTCCAGCCCGGTCAACGGCTCGCGGGTGATGATCAATTCCCCCGCCTTGCGCTGCCGTTCGGCGACGAACACGCCGTCGCGCTCGTTCCACTCCAGATGATCGACCTGCGTCACCTGCTCCCTTAGTACCGAATCAAACAAAGCTGGATCAAGCTCAGCCGCAAGATATATACGCTCCTCCCGCTGGCCCTGACGACTGCCAAGATCCGCCACCACCAGCCACGGCTGCTTCATCAATGCATCCGCCTCGGCGAACAACGCAGCCCGACCATTGGCCAGACGATATTCGGCGCCACCCGCGCGTCGTTGCAGGGCGACGCGATCCGGATAGGCGAGCGCCAACAACGCGCCCAGCCAACGAGGATGATCCGGATCAGCAACCGGCTCCGTCACTGCGCCACGCAAATACCCTCGGTATTGCCGCGCCAGTTGCTTGGCCCGCTGCACACCGCCTTGAGCGCCGCGGGCTGCACGTTCGGTCCCGGCCAGCAGGACCAAGCGGCTGTAAAGATCAGCACCGGCGCCGCGCAAAATATCGCGCTCGCCCAGTAACGCCGCGACATCGCACGCCAGCGTACCCAGACCCAGGGCATGCCCGCGCAGCAGCAAATGGGCGATACGCGGATGAGCGGGGACTTCGGCCATGGCCTGACCGTGAGGGGTGAGCTTCCAGTCTTCACCGGGCTTGCGCGCCAAGGCGCCGAGCCGTCCGAGCAAATCCTGCGCCTGGGCATACGCCGCAGCAGGCGGCACGTCGAGCCAAACAAGCTGCGACGGCTCAACGCCCCAGCGCGCCAACTGCAAACCCAGCCCGGCCAGATCTGCCTGCAAGACTTCCGCCGCACCGTACGCCGCCAACTGCTCGTGCTGACTTTCAGACCACAACCGATAACACACGCCCGGCTCCAGTCGCCCTGCCCGGCCAGCGCGCTGAGTGGCACTGGCGCGAGAGATGCGTTGAGTGTCGAGCCGCGTCATGCCGCTGCCGGGATCGAAACGCGGCACCCGCGCCAGCCCGGCATCGACCACCACGCGCACGCCGTCGATGGTGATGCTGGTTTCGGCGATGTTGGTCGCCATTACCACTTTGCGCGTGCCCTTGGGCGCAGGCTCGATGGCCGCGCGCTGGGCATTGAGGTCCAGCTCGCCATGCAACGGGCAGAGCAGAATGTCACTGCGCTCGCCCAATGCATCGGCCAGTTGCTGATTGACCCGACGGATCTCCGCCTGCCCCGGCAGAAACACCAATACGCTGCCGGTTTGACTGCCCAGCGCGTCGAGCACGGTCTGCACCACACGCGGCTCAATGAACTCGCCAGGCTGAAAAGGCCGCCCCCAATGCATCGTCACCGGGAACATGCGTCCATCGCTGCGAACCACTGGCGCATCGTCCAGCAGCGCCGAGAGCCGCTCGCCTTCCAGCGTCGCCGACATCAGCAATATCTTCAGCGGCTGCTCATCGCGAAACAGTGCGCGGCCGTTGAGGCTCAACGCCAGCGCCAAATCAGCGTCCAGACTGCGCTCGTGAAACTCGTCAAAAATCACCAGCCCCACGCCCTCCAGCGCCGGGTCGTCCTGCAAACGCCGGGTGAGAATGCCTTCAGTCACCACTTCGATGCGGGTGTTGGGCCCGACTTTGCTGTCCAGCCGAATGCGATAACCCACGGTTTCGCCGACCTTCTCCCCCAGCTCGGAGGCCAACCGTTCCGCCGCCGCACGCGCAGCCAGACGTCGCGGTTCGAGCATCAAAATCGTTTGCCCCGCCAGCCACGGCTCATCGAGCAGCGCCAGCGGCACTCGCGTGGTTTTACCTGCGCCGGGTGGCGCTTCTAGCACAGCTTCGTGGCGCTGCGCGAGGGCTTCGCGCAGTGCGGGCAGGACAGCATCGATCGGCAGAGAAATCATGGAGGCTCCAGAACAGGCCGCCGATTATACGGTGCCGGTCGCGGCTTTGTTGGTTGACGCTACGAACCGTCTTCGCGCTCGGATAGTCTTAGCGATTAGGCATTTGCCTTGTATAGTTGCGGCTTCCTCTGAGGAGACATTCATGCGCATTCCTTCCCGTTTGATCGGCGGCGTTCTCGTCGCCACCCTGCTCACTCAACTCACCGCCTGCGGCAGCATTTTCTACCCCGAACGTCGCGGGCAGATTCAAGGCAACGGCAAGATCGACCCACCGATTGCCCTGCTCGACGCCGTCGGGCTGCTGTTCTACATCATCCCCGGCGTGATCGCGTTTGCGGTCGACTTCGCCACAGGCGCGATTTACCTGCCCGACAGCAAGCACGCACAAATCGACCCTCAGAAACTACAGCCCGCCGTGCGCACCGATGGCAGCATCGACAACGCCAAACTTCAGGCCATCATTCAGACCGAGCTGGGCCGCAACCTGCCACTGGATGACCCGCGCCTGATCCAACACAAGGGCAGCGCCGAACAACTGGCGAGCATGGGCGTGATCCCGTCCGCCTGATGCCGATACTGACTTGCAACACGGTCCCGATTTGAAGGAAACGCCATGATCACCAGCACCGAACACGTCCGATTGTTGCGCTTGGCGACCCGGGCGTCGCTGGTCGTTGCCAGCACATTGATCGTCGCCAAAGCCATCGCCTGGTGGCTTAGCGGTTCGGTCAGTTTGCTGGCCGGGTTGACCGACTCGCTGCTGGACGGCGCGGCGTCTTTCCTCAATCTGCTGGCGGTGCATTACGCGCTGCGCCCCGCTGACGAGGACCACCGTTACGGCCACGGCAAAGCCGAAGCGCTGTCGGGTATAGCCCAGGCGCTGTTCATTGCGGTCAGTGCATTTTTGATTGGCTTTCAGGCCATCGAGCGCATTTTGCATCCAGAGCCAGTTGGCGCGCCGGGGCTGGGCATCGCGGTCATGGTCTTGTCGATTGCGCTCACTGTTGCGCTGTTGATGTTGCAACACAAGGTGGTGAAGGAAACCGGGTCTGCCGCTATTCGCGCCGACTCCCTGCATTACCGTTCCGACCTGCTGCTGAACGCCAGTATTTTGGTAGCTCTGGGATTGGCGTACTTCGGATATGCGCAACTGGACGCCTGGTTCGGGCTGGCGATTGCGGTTTACATATTGTGGAGCGCTGTCTCAATTGCACGGGAAACGGTCTCGGTTCTGATGGATGCCGAGCTGCCGCTGGATGTCAGCGCGCGCATGCTGGAATTGGCGCAAAACGTGCCCGGCGTACTGGGTGCTCATGATTTGCGCACTCGGATCTCCGGCAATCACTGGTTCGTGCAATTGCATCTGGAGCTGCCGGGGTCGTTGACGTTGACGGCGGCGCACACGCTGTGTGACGCCGTGGAGCATGCGATTAATGGCGAGTTCCCGAGGGCCGAAGTGCTGGTACACGCCGACCCTCAGGAAGTCGTCAATCAAGTCGCTGTCTGACCATCAGTTGACGGTGTATCCGCGACCGACCAGACAACCCGCCATCGCTTGCTGATACACGCCTAGTACCTCTGGCGCCGGCGCGTAGGTGGCGGTGGACGGATTGAAGTTGCTCTGCGACACCGCGTAGTTGTAGCAATCGTATCGGTCCTGCTGGACCTGCTCCGGACCTTGCCCGTTAGCCGGATAAGCCGCTATGTCGTACGGATCGCCCTGTTGCTGTTGCTGTTGCAACGGTGGCTGTTGCAGCGGTGGAGCCTGGGTTGGCGAATAGACGGGCTCGACATTCGCTGGCGGCTGGGCCACGACGTATTCCTGAGTGTTCTGTTCGTAGGTGTAGTAAGTGCCAGCGGCCAGGAAGAACAGCGCGCTGCCCAACCACACTTGCTGCGCGTAGTCCGGCAACTGTCGCACACGAACGCCGCGCGGTGGCTCGACCACAATGTAGCGCGGGCCTTGCGGGCGATACCAATAGCCGCCGGAATAGAAGTAATCCTGACCGCGATACGGCACTCGCGAATAGCCGCCGGGCACGTGATCTATCTGGTAACCGGGACGGTAACGCGGGCCTGAGCCCCAGCCATTGCCGTGACCATTGTCCGGACGACGATCATTGCCGCCGCGCCAGGATTGATTCTGGTTGCCACGGGGGATGTCTTCGTAAAAACCCTGGCGCGGCGGCTGAGTTTGCCGCGTTTCATTGGGCCGCGGCTGGATCGCCAGGTTGTTTTGACGCTCCTGCACCTGCCGGTTCTGCATCTGTCGCTCTTGGGATTGCTGCTGTTGTTGCTGTTGTTGCTCGCGGCGCTGCTGTTGCTGGCGGTCTTGCTGCTGCTCTTGTTGCTGGCGCTGCTGTTGCTGACGCTCTTGCTGATCGCGCTGCTGGTTGGATCGCTGCTGCATCTGATTCTGCTGCAGTTGTTCGCGCTGCTGCTGACGTTGCTGCTCTTGACCCTGTTGCTGCTGACGCTGCTGTTGTTGAATCTGCTGCTGCTGCTGGTGTTGCTGTTGATTCTGTTGTTGCTGCCCGCCGTTAGGGTTGCCACGGTTGGACTCACGCGGATTGTTATCGTCAGCCAGACCCTGCGCGCTGATGCTCAACGACAACAGGCTGACACCTGCCAAAAGCCAGATGCGCGTTTTCATGCTTTCCTCACTACGGCACGGATACTTATTGATAGGACTGCGTTCACGGTACGCCGTTCGCGGCACTCTACCAGTGAATCCGCCCGGATCGACTTCGCCAAGGTGCTTAAATCTTTCAGCTTTCGGTCGCCGGAGAATCTTGAGGAAGCCTGGTTCTGGCTGTTTTGACAGGCAGCATAAGCAGTCTGGAAAATCTGTAACGGCTGCACAGGTGATAGAGGGCCAACGAAATTAACGTTGGCAATATGAAAATAGCCAAACCCACAAGGAGATCTGAACGAGTAAATCTAGACAGCAATGGCCCCAACGTGAAAACCAGAGGGGAGTGGAAGATCAGGATGAACAGGCTGGCTTTACCGCAGTAACTAAACACCCTGCTCATGGCTGCCACCTTAGAAATATAGAGCGCTACATAGAGTAAGGCGACGATCCCGGCGATCGCTTTCAAAGGCCCTACGAAGACATACGGATATAGACGGATGTTCATATCCAGCTTGGGCGGATACACGATGCATAGGCCGACAAGCACCAGCACGGAAACGGCTGCGTACAAGTGATTCACCCTCATCGCCTTGATCTGCGCTGACAGAAAATAGCCCACTAAAAAGAACGAACTTGAAATGAACAGCAGGTCAGCGCTAAACGGCAGTCCGCAATCGAGAAGTCCGGAATTGAATAGCGTCTGCTTCATGCAGGCTGGGTTGGTCTTGAAGCTTGTAAAGGCATTGATCAGGTAGAAGCCCAACACACTAAAGACGATAAATAACACCAGCAGCGCCAGCCTGGACTGCAACAGCCCCCTGCTATTTTTTATAACGATTGCCGAGAAGACACACACCAGCCATAAATGCGGTATGAACCATAGAGGCGGCCAAGGAATGGTAAACCCGGCGAGATAGGTCATGCTCAACGCGAGCGTCTCAAGCGATGCCTTACCCACGGCTATCTTGGCGACACCGATCAACAGGATGACCACCAGACAGGGCTTCAGCAACGCATCGGCCTTTTCCCAGGCGATACGTCTCAGATTCCCGTCACCCAGTGAAAACGTTACCCCGGAAAGGAAAAAGAAGAAGGAGACCACAAAAGCAAACAGCCCATCGGAAACGGCGGGAAGAGCCTTGCTGAACGGCCCGTTGTGCATGAGCACTATCAGCAGGATACCCACTCCTTTTGCGCAATCGATCATCACATTTCTGGGTTTTGCAGCAGACGCTGAGAGTCCGGTGCTACCCGCCGCACGCTGAGGGATGGCAGTCATAATGGAGGTCACCCTTGGGAGGAGACCCGAAGGATAGCCCCCAACGCTGCAAACACCATCAGGCTAATCGCATTAACCGGGCAATCGCGCACAAAAAAAGAGGGCCGCTTGGCCCCCTTTTGGGAATGTCGTCCTGGCTCAACGCTTTTGACGTCGGCTCACCTCGCATCGTCTTCTGGACAGTGCGTAGCCCGGGGGCCTGCCCAACCCTGTTGGGTTGGCGGCCGCAGCTAACCTGATTCGGAGAGCCGCGCTGGACGCTATGTCCGGGCAGTGATTCTGTTAAAAAGAATAGGCTTCTGTGCAGGGCAGAGGATTGCGAAGATTGCTGACAAAAACGTCACTTGCGCAATTTTTTACTTCAGATTAATAATCCGACGCAATCCAACTCATAAAGGGACAATTCGTGAGCAAGCTTGATAGGTATGACCTGAGTATTTTGGCTGAGCTGCAACGCGATGCTCGTATCTCCAATCAGGAACTGGCAGAGCGCATCGGCCTGTCGCCTTCGCCTTGTTCACGACGGGTCAAACAGCTGGAAGATGACGGCTATATTGTCGGTCAGGTCGCGCTGCTAGACCGCAAGAAGCTCGGCCTAAGCCTGACGGCTTACGTATTGATCGGCATGGACCGACATACACCAGACCGCTTCGAGCATTTCGAACAGCAGATTCGCACGCTGCCGCAGGTGCTGGAGTGCAGTCTGGTGACTGGAGTGGATGCCGATTACCAACTCAAAGTAGTGGTACCGGACATGGACCACTATCAGAAATTCCTCCTCGGTCACCTGACGCGCATCGATGGCGTGACCAGCGTACGTTCAAGCTTTGTGCTCAATCAGGTGTTGGCCAGCACTGAATTGCCGCTGGTTCATCTGCGCGGCCAGGCGGCCAAGGTCGACTGACAACAACAGGAGCGATTTCGATGGATCCGGCCGTTTTCGAAGAATGGATGATGACGATTCTGGTGACCATTCTGGTCGGTTTCATGGCCTTTATCGTTTGGGACCTGGCTAAGAAGTCCAAAGCCGGACGCTTCGGCACGATCATATTGTTCAGCGTGCTGGGGCTGGGCGTGCTGGCGTTTGTGATCAAAGAAGTGGTGATTGCTTATCTAGAGCAAGGTCGCTGAA
Source organism: Pseudomonas rosaeacicularis (assembly GCF_057128745.1). Taxonomy (NCBI): domain Bacteria; kingdom Pseudomonadati; phylum Pseudomonadota; class Gammaproteobacteria; order Pseudomonadales; family Pseudomonadaceae; genus Pseudomonas; species Pseudomonas rosaeacicularis. The sequence continues at coordinate 194,416 of NZ_JBSKHT010000005.1, read as the reverse complement.
TGAAGGCGTCTGTAGGAGCGATTTTATTCGCGAGGGCTTGGTTGCTGACAAAATTTTGAAGGCAGTAACGACGCTTCGCGAATAAATTCGCTCCTACAGAGTGTGGCGTTCGGTGCTAAAGCTTCGCTGGCACTTCCCGCCACTGCCCTTGATCCAGCCCTTCAATACTCCAGTCGCCAATCCGCACCCGCACCAGCCGCAATGTCGGCAAACCCACCGCCGCGGTCATCCGCCGCACCTGACGGTTTCGCCCTTCCTTGATCACCAGTTCCAGCCAGCCAGTGGGCACGCTCTTGCGAAAACGCACCGGCGGATCGCGCGGCCACAGGTCTGGCTCGTCCAGTTGCCGAGCCTGCGCGGGCAAGGTCGGGCCGTCATTTAGTTGGACGCCGTCGCGCAGCAATTGGAGCTGCTCAGCAGTAGGCTCGCCTTCGACCTGCACCCAATAGGTCTTCGCCAGTTTGTGCTTGGGGTCAGCGATCCGCGCCTGAAGCTGGCCGTCGTTGGTCAGCAGCAACAGGCCTTCGCTGTCGCGATCAAGCCGTCCTGCCGGATAGATGCCAGGGATTTCGATGAAGTCCTTGAGCGTCGGGCGGCCCTCTCCATCACTGAACTGCGTCAGCACATCGAACGGCTTGTTGAACAAAATCAACCTAGGCTCGGCGGGGGGTGCTTTGGCGACACGACGAGGACCACCCGAACTGTTGGGCGCGGGGCGACGAGAAACGGGGCGTTGGATGCGGGACATACGAACTCGAAACACGGAAACAGAAAGGGCCACTTTAGTGGCCCTTTGCGCAAATGCCTAACGAATCAACGGAACGGTGGTTCGTCAAAGCTGCGCAGTTTGCGCGAGTGCAGCGAGTTGAGCTGAGTGCGCAACAGGTCCAGCGCAGCGATACCGATCTTCAGGTGCTGAGTGACCGCACGCTCATAGAAGGCGTTGGCCGAACCCGGCAGCTTGATTTCACTGTGCAGCGGTTTGTCCGACACACAAAGCAGCGTCCCGTACGGCACGCGCAAACGATAACCCTGAGCGGCGATGGTGCCGCTTTCCATGTCCACCGCAACGGCGCGGGACAGGTTGATCAGCGGGCGTTCCTGAGCCCAGCGCAGTTCCCAGTTACGGTCGTCGTAGGTGAGGACGGTGCCGGTGCGCAGACGTTTTTTCAGGTCTTCGCCACGCTCGCCGGTGATCTGCGCCGCCGACTCCTGCAACGCTAACTGCACTTCTGCCAGCGCCGGGATCGGGATGTTGGGTGGCAGCACGCGGTCGAGAATGCCATCGCGGCGCATGTAGGCGTGGGCCAGCACGTAATCGCCGATGGTCTGCGACTGACGCAAGCCGCCGCAGTGGCCGATCATCAGCCAGCAATGCGGACGCAGCACGGCCAGGTGGTCGGTGATGTTTTTAGCGTTGGACGGGCCCACGCCGATGTTGACCAGCGTCACGCCATGACCGTCTTCGGCGATCAGGTGATAAGCCGGCATTTGGTAACGATGCCAGACCACCCCAGCGACGATAGCCTGCGCTTCACCGTGGTCCATGCTCTTGTCGACGACCACATTGCCCGGCAGCACCATGCGCACGAAACGCGGGTCGTCGCGCAGTTTTTCCAGACCATGAACGATGAACTGGTCGACGTAACGGTGGTAGTTGGTCAGCAGAATCCAGGGCTGAACGTGACGCCAGTCGCTGCCGGTGTAATGCACCAAGCGGCGCAGAGAGAAATCCACCCGTGCGGCGTCGAACAACGCCAGCGGCAACGGATCGGTGTTGGCCCAATCGTACAGGCCGTCGGCGATGCCGTCGGTGGCAGCAGACAAATCGGTGCTAGGGAACACGCGGGCCAGCGTTGCGGCCGTGACGCCAGTGCCGGCCAGCTCATCGCCCTGCTCGACTACATACGGGTAAGGGATGTTTTGCTCGCTGACGCCGACCTCAATGGTGACGGTGAAGTCATTCATCAGTGGAACGAGCTGTTCGAGCAGGTATTTACGGAATGCCGCCGGGTGGGTCACGGTGACGGTGTAAGTGCCTGGCAACTGGACCTTGGCGTAGGCCCGGGTGGTCAGCGGGACTTCGCCCTGTGTCTGATAGGTCAGGCGCAATTCCGGATAGCGGAACTGCAACCGCTCGGCGGCGGTGGGCTCGACGCGGTCCTTGAGATAACGCTTGAGTGCCTGGCTCAAGGCATTGGTCGCATTGGCATGCAACTCGGCAAGCCGATCCACAGCTTGCTCGGCAGTTTCTACGACAATAAAAGCTTCGGTCACGATGCATATCCTTCTGATCTTGCAGGCTTGTATCTTGCCTGCATCCCATTGCGAAGGCACTACAAGCTTGCGGATTGTCGCGGTCCGCGCCTTTGATTCTGGCCGCAGGCCGTAGGTATTTCATGCATGCCGTTAACGGCTGCTCGCTGATCTGCGCCTTTGATTCTGGCCGCAGGCCGTAGGAGTCCGGCTTGCCGACGATCTGCCGGGCACCGGCAGCAAATCCTGCGAACGCGGTGTGTTCAGCTCAAGTGGCGGGTCGGGCACAAAATTTTGTGGGAGCGGACCTGTCCGCGAAGGCGGCGTCGTGGACAACACATATCCATCAGCAGTACTGACCTCTTCGCGGACAGGTCCGCTCCCACGGGACGTCAATCGGCAGCAAGCCAGATCATCATCCGATCTGCGGCGAGGACCGAGCGACGAGCGCCTTAACATCCACCCCACGCGGCAGCGCGCCATATACCCGGCCATGCTGCTCCAGGCGCCCGGCGATAAATCCGTCACTCACTGCTGAATTGCCCGCTTCCAAAAGCAGTTTGGCCTGCAAGCCCACGGCGATGTCTTCGGTCAATTGCCGAGCGCGGTACTGGATGTCGCGGGTGTCTTTGAACGCGATTTTCAGCCCCTCGATATGCGCAGCCAGTCGCCTATCGCCATGACCATCGCCTAACTCCTGAAACAACGCATCCAGCACGCCGGGCTCTTTGGACAGCGCGCGCAACACGTCCAGACACTGCACGTTGCCCGAGCCTTCCCAGGTCGAGTTGACCGGCGCTTCGCGGTACAGACGCGGCAAGATGGTGTCCTCCACGTAACCGGCGCCGCCCATGCATTCGGCCGCCTCGTTGATCATGGCGGGCGCGCGTTTGCAGATCCAATACTTGCCCACCGCCGTGACCAGCCGGGCGAAGTGCGCTTCGTGGGGATCATCCAGACGTTCAAGCGCACGCCCCATGCGCAAGGTCAGCGCCAGCGCCGCTTCGCTTTCCAGTGCCAGATCGGCCAGCACGTTTTGCATCAGCGGCTGTTCGCTGAGGACCCGCCCACCCACGGTGCGATGCGCGCAATGGTGCGCGGCCTGAGTCAACGCCTGACGCATCAAGGCGCTGGAACCGGTCATGCAATCGAAGCGGGTCATCGCGACCATCTCGATGATCGTCGGCACACCGCGCCCTTCTTCACCAATCATCCAGGCCAGCGCGCCCCGGAACTCAACTTCACTGGACGCGTTGGACCAGTTGCCCAGTTTGTCCTTCAAGCGCTGTATGTAGAACTCGTTGCGGGTGTCGTCCGGGCGGTGGCGCGGCAACAGGAAACAGCTTAAGCCCTTGTCAGTCTGCGCCAAGGTCAGGAACGCATCGCACATCGGTGCCGAGCAAAACCATTTGTGGCCGACCAGCTCGTAGGCCTGCCCCGGCCCCGGCTGCCCGACCGGGTAAGCGCGGGTGGTGTTGGCGCGCACGTCGGTGCCGCCCTGTTTTTCAGTCATGGCCATGCCAATGGTCGCGCCGGCTTTGTGGGCGATGCCGACGTTGCGGGGGTCGTACTCGGTGGCGAGGATTTTCGGCAGCCAGATCTCGGCCAGGTCCGGCTGGATTTTGAGTGCGGGAACGCTGGCGAAGGTCATGGTCAACGGGCAGCCACTGCCCGCCTCGGCCTGAGTGTGCAGGTAACTCATGGCGGCGCGGGCGACGTGCGCGCCTTCACGGGGATCGGTCCAGGGCAGCGACGGGACGCCGTGTTCGACGGCCGTGCGCATTAACTGGTGATAGGCCGGATGAAATTCCACCAGGTCGATGCGTTGCCCATAGCGATCATGGCTGGCGAACACCGGCTTGTTTTTGTTGGCCAGAAAACCAGCTTCCATGAGCGGCCCGCCAGCCAGTGCGCCGTAGGCATCGATTCGCGATTGTGCCCAACCGGCGCCATAGCGCTGCGACCACTCTTGTAGCGGCAGGTCGATGCGAAAAAGGTTCGTGCCATCGAGCGGCGGCGGCTGGTTGGTGACCTCGTGCGTTTCGGCGAACTGATGCAGGTTCATGGCGTGCTGTCCGGTCAGCGCGCGGCAATCGCGCAGATGCGGATCAGTGAATCACGCACCTGCCCCGATAAAAAGCGCCATAGACGACGAATCGACGGCGTTTTTGCCGTAGCTTCCCGGTGTCAGCGAGAACTGATCGCAGCCTCGCGTTGCTCGGCAGCTCCTACAGAATGGCCGATGCCCTTGTAGGAGCTGCCGAGCAACGCGAGGCTGCGATGCGATGCATCTGACACAACGCCATCGCGGGCAACTGCGCCCCTGCAGAACTTGCGAGTTCGGAACTCACTTGGCCCGCAACACATCCAGACTCAAGCGAAACTGACTCCCCGCCCCAGGCTCGGATTGATGGCTCAAGCGACCGCCTTGCAGTTCGATCAATTGTCGACAAATCGCCAGGCCAATCCCCAGCCCGCCGTACTCTCGGGTCATCGAACCGTCGACCTGAAAGAAAGTTTGATACAGCGTCGCTTCATCGAGCCGAATGAAACCAATGCCGGTGTCGATCACATCGATCAGCAAACGCACATGCTGAGCGTACGCGTATTGGCCGGACACCCTGATTTTGACTGTCCCGGACGAGGTGAATTTAACGGCGTTGTCCAACAGGCACTCCATGCACTGTCGCAATTTGGCCGCGTCGCCCATCAAACTGTCGGGCATCGCTTCATCCACTTCAACGCTCATGGTCAGGCCCTTCTCCCGGGCCTGTGGCTCATGACTGCTGCGCACCTGAAATAACACATGGCGCAGGCTGAACATTTCATTGCTCGCCTTAATCCGTCCGGCTTGCAACTCCGTCAGGGTCAGAATGCCGTTGACGATGCCCATCATGTTTTGCGCCGAGTCGGAGGCTGTCTGGCGATACAGCTCGATGTCCTCTTGCGTCCCCTCCATCTGCATCAGTTCCAGCGAGCCGATCACCCCGTTCATGGGCGTGCGCAGTTCATGGGTCAGGGTGGCGAGGAATTCATCCTTCAAGCGGTTGCTGATCGCCAGTTGCTGGTTAAGCAAAGCCAGATCGCGACTGGCCTGAGCGGTAATCTTCTCTTGCTGATCGCGCATGCTGTTGATGCGGTCGGCCAAAGCCAGGGACAGCAAGGTGACTTCAATGACCGAGCCGATCTGGCTGGCATACATCGTCAGAAACGTATTCGGCAAAAAGCCCAACAACATGGTGGCGTTGATCGCCCCGCCCAGCAAAAAAGCTGACCAGGCGAGGATAAAATAACGCGCGACCCGCTGCCCCTTGAGCCCGGCAACGATGCCGATAAAGAACACCACCAGCGTAAACACCAGAACCAGCCCGGTCACCATCCGCAATGCCAAGCCGTAGTCGGTGACCAGCGACAGCGCCATGATTGCGCCCGCGCAGATCATCATCAGCACCAGCGGCACATCCAGCCAGCGCCCAAGTCTGGGCGTCTGCAACAGCGTTCGGGAGAACTGACTGGCAAACAAAATCGCCGCCGCGATCAGGAAGGTGGTCGATACGTTGGCCCACCACGGGTTGTCTGGCCACAAGAACTCGATACCTGCGCCATTGACAGACAGCTGATAGAGGCCAAAGCAGGTGATGTAGAGGATGTAATAGAGGTAGCTGGGATCGCGGATGCTGAGAAAGATGAACAGGTTGTACGCCAGCATGCCCGCGAGCACGCCGTAGATGATCCCGAGAATATACAAACGCCCCGGCTGATCCTCGATGTAGGCGTGGCTGGACCACAGAATCAGCGGTGCCTGAATAGAACCGTGGCTGGCGACGCGCAGGTATACCGTCTGTGGCTGATTGGGCTTCATGCTCAGATCGAACAGGTAGTTGTTCTGTTTAATCTGACGACTGGAAAACGGCAGCATGTCGCCTGTTTGCCACGCCAGACTCAGTCGTCCGGACTCATCGGGCAGGTAAAGATCGACGTGGTCCATCGGTGGATAAGCCAGCTCAAGCAGCCAGTCAGGTACAGCGTCAGGATCAACCGGGCGATAGTTCAAAACCACCTTGAGCCAGAATGCCGATCTGGAATAACCGGCATTAAGGGACGCGGTTTCCAAATGACGGAAATTGTCGGCCAGCGCACCGCCCGTGACATCGTCAATGGTCGCTTCGCCGGTTGAGTCTTCAAGTACCTGCACGGCGCGCCCGAGGGGCAGGCTGCGAGTGTTTTCATCAAAATCCACAGCCCAGGCCACCACCGGCAGCCAGGCCAACAACATAATCAGAAAAAAACGCGGAGTGTTTAGCGGGCAACGCACTTGCAGTCACTCTTTCAGACGGATTAAACCGAACAGGATATCGACTGATAGCCAGACGACACCATCATTAATGATCGCATCGCCAGCTTTCTGTCGCCTTTCGGTGCAATGCAAAACCTGAACCGTCTTACGTGATCGTTTTCCAAATCCGATTGCACAGCGAGAAAAATCCCACGCGGACCAGCGGCCCGGCAAAAGCTTTAGTGGTAAGCTCGCGCACCATGAATATCTATAGCTCCCGCCCTGTTGTCCTCTGTCTATCCGGTCACGACCCCAGTGGTGGCGCCGGCTTGCAGGCAGATATCGAAGCCCTGCTCGCCCAGGGTTGTCACGCCGCCCCGGCCATCACCGCCCTGACTGTCCAGGACACCGTGAACGTCACCGACTTCCGTGTGCTGGACCGTGAGTGGGTGCTGGCCCAGGCCAATGCCGTACTCAACGACTCCACCGTCGCGGCGGTAAAGCTGGGCATGCTCGGCTCGCTGGAGATGGTCGATGCCGTCGTCGAACTGCTTGAGGCCCATCCGCATTTGCCACTGGTGTGCGACCCGGTGTTACGGGCCGGCGGCGGCGGAAGGCTGGGCAAGGATGAAGTGGGTTACGCCATGCGCGAACGCCTGCTGCCCTTGGCCACCATCGCTACGCCCAACTTGCCCGAAGCGCGAATTCTCGCTGAACTGCCCGAAGGCACAGCCGATGAATGTGCCGCGAAACTGCTGCCATTCTGTGAGCACTTGCTGATTACCGGCGGCCACGGCGATGAGCAGGAAGTCCATAACCGCCTCTACCTGCGCAACGGCCAGACCCACACCTTCACTTGCCAACGCCTGCCGGGCAGTTATCACGGTTCCGGCTGCACACTGGCCAGCGCATTGGCCGGACGGCTAGCCCTGGGCCAGGAGTTGGTCAGCGCTGTGCAATTTGCGCTCGACTACACTTGGCGCACGCTGCGCGACGCAGAACAACTGGGCAAAGGTCAGTTCGTGCCGCGCCGTTTGCCGCTGGATTTTTGTTCGTAACGCCCCGCAAAGAGGTTCCATCGATGAAACTACGTGGCCTTTATGCCGTTACCGACAGCCAGCTGCTGGCTGGTAAATTTCTGCCTTACGTCAAAGCGGCCCTTGATGGCGGTGTGACGCTGCTGCAATACCGCGACAAATCTGGCGACGAAAACCGCCGCCTGCGCGAAGCCTCAGAGCTGCTCAAATTGTGCGAGCAATACAAGACCCGTTTGATCATCAACGACGATGCCGAAGTGGCGGCCCGCCTGGGTGTTGGCGTGCATTTGGGGCAAACCGATGGCTCGTTGCCGGATGCCCGTGCGCTGCTCGGACACAAAGCCATTGTCGGCGCGACCTGCCATGCGCAGCCGGAACTGGCGGAAAAGGCCAAAGCTGACGGCGCGACGTATGTGGCGTTTGGGCGTTTCTTCAATTCCAACACCAAACCCGGCGCACCGACGTGCAGCCTTGAAATGCTGGCCGAAGCCCGCAAGCGGATTCATCTGCCGATTGCCGTCATTGGTGGCATCACCCTGGAAAACGCAGGCCCGCTGGTTGCCCACGGCGCTGATTTGCTGGCGGTAGTGCATGGCTTGTTCGGCGCCGACAGCACCCAAGAAGTCACGCGCCGCGCCCGCGCCTTCAACGATTTGTTCAAATCAGCCTGACTCACCTCAGGCTGATCACGCACACCTTTTTTTCGATTCAAACAGAGACCGATCATGTCCCGTTCTGAAATGCTGTTCGCCAACGCCCAGAAACACATCCCAGGCGGCGTCAATTCGCCCGTTCGTGCTTTCAAGAGCGTCGGCGGCACGCCGCTGTTTTTCAAGCACGCGGCCGGCGCTTACGTCACCGATGAAGACGACAAGCGTTATGTCGATTACGTAGGCTCCTGGGGCCCGATGATCCTGGGTCACAGCCACCCTGACGTGCTGGACGCGGTGCGCAAGCAGCTTGAACACGGTTTGTCTTATGGCGCACCGACCGCCATGGAAACCGAGATGGCTGATCTGGTCTGCTCCATCGTGCCATCGATGGAAATGGTGCGCATGGTCAGCTCCGGCACCGAAGCGACCATGAGCGCGATTCGCCTTGCCCGAGGTTTCACTGGCCGCGACAGCATCATCAAATTCGAAGGCTGCTACCACGGCCACTCCGACAGCCTGCTGGTCAAGGCCGGCTCCGGCGCGCTGACCCTGGGCGTGCCGAGTTCGCCAGGCGTGCCGGCTGACTTCGCCAAACACACGCTGACACTGCCGTTCAACGACCTTGAAGCGGTGAAAGTGATGCTGTCTGAGGTCGGGCAGGAAGTGGCGTGCATCATCGTCGAACCCGTTGCCGGCAACATGAACTGCGTGCCACCGGCGCCGGGCTTTCTTCAGGGCCTGCGCGAGGAATGCGACAAGCATGGCGTAGTGCTGATTTTCGATGAAGTGATGACAGGTTTCCGCGTAGCACTGGGCGGCGCGCAGGCGTACTACAACGTCAAACCTGATCTGAGCACCTTCGGCAAGATCATCGGCGGTGGTATGCCGGTGGGTTGTTTCGGCGGCAAGCGCGAGATCATGTCGCACATCGCACCGCTGGGCCCGGTGTATCAGGCCGGTACGCTGTCGGGTAACCCGCTGGCCATGGCGGCTGGCCTGACTACGCTTCGCTTGATCAGCCGTCCGGGCTTCCATGATGAACTGACCGATTACACCGCGCGCCTGCTCAAGGGCTTGCAGGCACTGGCCGATGCCGCTGGTATCGCCTTTGTGACTACCCAGGCGGGCGGCATGTTTGGTCTGTATTTTAGCGACGCCAAAGAGATCGTGACGTTTCAGGACGTAATGACCAGCGACGCCGATCGCTTCAAGCGCTTCTTCCACTTGATGCTCGAAGGCGGCGTGTACCTTGCGCCGAGCGCGTTTGAAGCAGGCTTCACATCGATCGCCCATGGCGACGCTGAGTTGCAGCTGACGCTGGATGCGGCCGAGAAGGCGTTTGCGCAACTCAAATAGCTCAGCCGCTGCATGACCTGTAGGAGCTGCCGAAGGCTGCGATGCGTTTCTCATGACACACCGCAATCGCAGCCTTCGGCAGCGCCTACAGGTCGGGGCGTCTATCGAGCAAATTTGTCAGGCGGACACTGAATATCTTTCAATCACGCAAATATCTTGCTGAAATTTAAATCGGCCCCACGACTTGACCCCCTGAATACAGGTGATTCAAGCCCGCGCAGCAGAAAGTCAGTAAAGACTTTGTAAGGTTGGCACTGGTTATTTCATAATGCGCAGCCAGCACGTTTCGCTGGACGGGCATGCCCGCACCTTTTTCAGAGGTAAGTCGACTTCCATGAACCGCACCGGCCGCACCCTTGCATTGGGCTGCCTGTTGCTCCTTCATCCCCTGCTGGCGAATGCAGGTGGCAACTCGTTGTTGATCCCAGCGGTGGGTCGTTGCACCCTCAATACCCAGCCAGACAACCTGCCAGCCGCGTTGTTGGCTTGTCAGCAGGCGGCGCAAGGCGGGGATGCACAGGCGCAATACGAGTTGGGCGAGTTCTATTACGACGGCAAAAACGCGCCCCGGGACTTGACCCAGGCCCTTAATTACTTCGAACAGGCATCGCTGCAAGGGCATGCCCAGGCGCAGTATCAACTCGGATTAATGTTCTTCCGCGGCGAAGGCGTACAAGCCAACAACATTCAGGCTTATATCGTCTTGAAGATGGCGGCGGTCAACGGGTCCGAAGACGCATTGGATCAGGCTGACGAAGTGTCCGCGCAGATGAAGAAGGAAGACCTCGAAGTGGCGACTCAGGTATTGGGTCAGATCTTCCGCAAATACTTGCTGGAGTTGCAAACGGCTGAAGGTCGCACGCCATTTGCGCCCTTCCCTGACACCACCGTCAAACCCTGATCGGGCTTACTTGTCCGGCATCGGCATAGGAAACGGCATGACGTTCCCGGTGTGCCGCGCTTCGCTGATCTTGGCGGTGCCCATGCGTTCGACTTCATCGATACGCACGATCGAATGCATCGGCACGAAGCTGCGCACGACACCATCGAATTGAGCCTTGAGTTTTTCTTCGCTCGGATCGACCACCACGGTGGTGCGCTCGCCAAAGACGAATTCCTCTACTTCCAGAAAACCCCACAGATCACTCTGATAGATCTGCTTGGCGTACATTTCGAACACCTGTCCCTGGTTGAGAAAAATCACCTTGTAAATTGGAGCTTCGCGTTTGGTCATAACAGGCAGGTAATGATCGGCGGTTTGAAAAGGGCGCGAACTATAGCACGCCGCTCGTTAGACGACGCTAGGAACCCTGAGCCCTCATCCCTATAATGCGCGGTTCTTTGAATCACCTGATGAACACGCATGGCCAAGAAGCTTTACATCGAAACCCACGGTTGCCAGATGAACGAGTACGACAGCTCGCGCATGGTCGATCTGCTGGGCGAACATCAAGCCCTGGAAGTCACCGCTCGCGCGGAAGATGCCGATGTCATCCTGCTTAACACTTGCTCGATCCGAGAGCGAGCCCAAGATCGCGTCTACTCCCAGCTTGGCCGCTGGCGTGAACTCAAACTCGCCAACCCGGAGATGGTGATCGCCGTCGGCGGTTGCGTCGCCAGCCAGGAAGGCGCGGCCATTCGTGACCGCGCACCCTACGTCGATGTGGTTTTCGGCCCGCAAACCCTGCACCGCTTGCCGGAAATGATCGACGCCGCGCGCTTGACCAAGCTGCCGCAGGTTGACGTGTCGTTCCCTGAAATCGAAAAATTCGATCACCTGCCCGAGCCTCGTGTCGACGGCCCGAGCGCGTATGTATCGGTGATGGAAGGCTGCAGCAAGTACTGCACGTTCTGCGTGGTGCCTTACACCCGCGGCGAAGAAGTCAGCCGGCCATTCGATGACGTGATCACCGAGGTCTTCCATCTGGCGGAAAACGGCGTGCGTGAAGTGACGTTGCTCGGCCAGAACGTCAATGGCTATCGCGGCGCGACCCATGACGGGCGTGTGGCGGACCTGGCGGAACTGATTCGGGTCGTCGCTGCCATCGACGGCATCGAGCGCATTCGCTACACCACCTCGCACCCGCTGGAGTTTTCCGACAGCCTCATTCAGGCGCACGCCGATGTGCCGGAGCTGGTCAAACACCTGCATCTACCGGTGCAATCTGGCTCAGACCGGATTCTCTCGGCCATGAAGCGCAATCACACTGCGCTCGAATACAAGTCCAAGCTGCGCAAACTGCGCGCAGCTGTGCCAGGCATCAGCATCAGTTCGGACTTTATCGTCGGCTTTCCGGGTGAAACCGAGAAGGACTTCGACCAGACCATGAAGCTGATCGAGGACGTCGGGTTCGACTTTTCCTTCTCGTTCGTCTACAGCCCTCGTCCTGGCACCCCCGCCGCAGACCTTAACGACGAAACACCGGAAGCCTTGAAAAAAGAGCGTCTGGCGGCCTTGCAACATCGCTTGAATCAACAGGGCTACGAGATCAGCCGACAAATGGTGGGGAGCACCCAGCGAATTCTGGTGACTGATTACTCGAAGAAGGACCCTGGCGAGTTGCAGGGCCGGACCGAGAACAACCGCATCGTCAATTTCCGCTGCGCCGACGCGAAGCTGATCGGCCAGTTCGCCGACGTTCACATCGACGACGCCCAGCCGCACTCGCTGCGCGGTTCGTTGTTGCAATAAAGTGCACGCCCCCTCTCTGTAGGAGCCAACTTGTTGGCGAGCCCGACTTTTCGCGTTGCCAGGACGGCCGCTTCGCGAATGAATTCGCTCCTACAGAGTGCGTGCGCCAGAACTCACAACACCATTAGTAAGTGAGCCCTTTCGAAGGAACTCCACAGGGGTTATCCTTCGGTTCACCTTAATTGCCGTCGGGCGGCCTAAAACGACCTTGAACGCACCCATAGAACCACATCGTTTCACCCTCGAATCCTTTGAGGCACGCCGCTTCGCAAATCTGTGCGGGCAATTCGACGAGCACTTGCGCCTGATCGAACAACGCCTGGACATCGAAATCCGCAACCGCGGAAACCAGTTCGAAATGATTGGCGAGCGCACCAAAACCACTTCAGCGGAAAACCTTCTGCGCCGGCTGTATCGGGAAACCAAAAGTACCGAACTGTCGCCGGACATGGTTCATCTGTTCCTGCAGGAATCCGGCGTAGAAGAGCTAGATAACCACCCTGCGGCTGAAGTCGGCGTTGCCCTGCGTACTAAAAAAGGCATGATTCGCCCTCGCGGCTTGAATCAGCAAAAGTACGTGAAGGAAATCCTCAGCAACGACATCAACTTCGGCATCGGCCCAGCGGGCACAGGCAAGACTTACCTGGCCGTCGCTGCAGCCGTTGATGCACTGGAGCGCGAGCAGATCCGGCGCATCCTGCTGGTACGTCCGGCGGTTGAAGCAGGTGAAAAACTCGGCTTCCTGCCCGGCGACCTCGCGCAAAAGATCGACCCGTACCTGCGCCCGCTCTATGACGCGCTGTACGAGATGCTCGGCTTTGAATACGTTGCCAAACTGCTCGAAAAGCAAGTCATCGAAGTGGCGCCGCTCGCTTACATGCGTGGTCGCACGCTCAATAACAGCTTCATCATCCTCGACGAGAGCCAGAACACCACCGTTGAGCAGATGAAGATGTTCCTGACCCGTATCGGCTTTGGCTCCACTGCCGTGATCACCGGTGACATCACCCAGATCGACCTGCCCAAAGGCACGAAATCCGGACTGATTCATGTCATTGACGTGCTCAAGGACGTGCCAGGCATCAGCTTTACCCACTTCAAGCCCAAAGACGTCGTGCGCCATCCGTTGGTGCAGCGCATCGTCGAGGCCTATGAGCGCTACGAGGATCGCTTCAACGACCAGTCCAACGGACGAATCGACTCGCCACGGGAAACCCGCCGCGATGCTTGAGCTGGACCTGCAAGTCGCCAGTGAGGCGAATGCGCCAAGCGAAGCCCAGTTCCGCCTTTGGTGTGAACTGGGTCTGCGCCAGCGCACAGCCGATTCGGAGTTGACCATTCGCCTGGTTGATGAGGCCGAAGGCCGCGAGCTGAACAGCACGTGGCGGCACAAAGATTACGCAACCAACGTTCTGTCGTTCCCGGCTGATGTCCCAGACGAGATGCTGGATATCCCGCTGCTGGGCGATCTGGTCATTTGCGTTCCAGTGGTGGTTCGCGAGGCGGCCGAACAGGGCAAAACGCTGGACGCGCACTGGGCGCACCTGGTGATTCATGGCTGTCTGCATTTGTTGGGCTACGATCACATCGACGATGACGAAGCCGAAGAAATGGAAGCGCTGGAACAAACGTTGCTTGCAGAGCTGGGCTACCCCGATCCATACGCCGACGATGAAAGCGTCGACTCCCCCCATTCAGAAACACCCGCAAAGGAACACGAGTAAGGGCTATGAGCGAAGACCGATCGAGCAACGGGCAAAAGTCATGGTTGGGTAAACTGACCCAGGCATTTGCCCATGAGCCGAAAAACCGCCAGGAGCTGCTTGAGCTGCTGCGCGAAGCCCATCAAAACAAGCTGCTGGACAGTGAAGCGCTGGCCATCGTCGAAGGCGCGATTCAGGTCGCTGACCTACAGGTTCGCGACATCATGGTGCCGCGTTCGCAGATGATCAGTATCCGGGCCAGCCAAAGCCCTCGTGAATTCTTGCCAGCGGTGATCGATTCCGCTCACTCACGCTATCCAGTGATCGGCGAAAGCCATGACGACGTGCTCGGGGTATTGCTCGCCAAAGACCTGTTGCCGCTCATCCTCAAGGAAAACGGCGAGAACAGCGACGTCAAGAACCTGCTACGCCCGGCCACGTTCGTGCCTGAATCCAAGCGCTTGAACGTGCTGTTGCGTGAGTTCCGCGCCAATCACAACCACATGGCCATCGTCATTGACGAGTACGGCGGCGTGGCCGGTCTGGTGACCATCGAAGACGTGCTTGAGCAGATCGTCGGCGACATCGAAGACGAACACGACGTCGAGGAAGACAGCTACATCAAGCCGTTGCCCAGTGGCGACTTTCTGGTCAAGGCGCTGACGCCGATCGAGAGCTTCAACGAGTTCTTCGACAGCGAGTTCTCCGATGACGAGTTCGATACCGTCGGCGGCCTGGTGATGAACGCGTTTGGGCATCTGCCAAAGCGTAATGAGATCACCGAAATCGGCGCATATCGTTTCCGCATTCTGAATGCCGACAGCCGTCGAATTCATTTGCTGCGACTGAGCCCTTTGTCCCGCTCGTAACCTGCTTGCGTACTGTCGTTTCCGGGCGCCCTATCCCGGACTAAGGAATGTAAATGCGCTGGATCACCCGCCCCGGCTGGCCCGGTAACTTGCTGGCCATGGTGGCCGGCGCGCTTATCACTCTGGCCCTGGCGCCGTTCGATATCTGGCCACTGGCGATTGTCGCGCTGGTGGTTTTCTATCTCGGGCTGCGTGATCTGACCCCGCGTCAGACGCTGTGGCGCGGCTGGTCCTACGGATTTGGCCTGTTTGGCGGCGGCACCAGCTGGATCTACGTCAGTATTCACACGTATGGCGAAGCACCAGTCTGGCTGGCAGCCTTCCTCATGGTGCTGTTCTGCGCCTCGGTGGCTTTTTTCTTCGCCCTGCCCGCCTGGTTGTGGGCTCGCTGGATTCGGCGCAACGAAGCACCGTTGGCCGACGCCCTGGCCTTTGCTGCGCTGTGGTTTGGCCAGGAGATGTTTCGCGGCTGGTTCCTGACAGGCTTCCCTTGGCTCTACTCGGGCTACAGCCAACTTGATGGTCCGCTGCAAGGGCTCGCCCCAGTCGGCGGCATGTGGCTGATTTCTTTCTCGCTGGCGCTGACGGCTGCACTGCTGTGCAACCTTCATCGACTGCGCGCGCGCAAATCGTTTTTGGCTGCCGGGGTGGTTCTGCTGTTGGCGCCTTGGGTGATTGGTCTGTCTCTCAAGCAGCACGCGTGGACGGCACCTTCTGGCGCGCCCCTCAGCGTTGCGGCCTTTCAGGGCAACGTCGAGCAGAGCATGAAGTGGGACCCGGCTGCACTCAATGCGCAGCTGGCCCTGTACCGCGACATGACCTTCACCTCCAAACGCACCGATCTGATCATCTGGCCGGAAACTGCGATACCGGTGCTCAAAGAATCGGTAGAAGGTTACTTGTCGGTGATGGGCAAGTTCGCCGCCGACCGCAATTCAGCCTTCATCACGGGTATTCCCTTGCGTGAGTTAAGCGGCCGTGGCGAATATCGCTACTACAACGCGATTACTGTCGCAGGCCAGGGCGACGGCACTTACATGAAACAGAAGCTGGTGCCGTTTGGCGAGTACGTGCCGCTGCAGGAGGTGCTGCGCGGGTTGATCAGCTTCTTCAATCTGCCGATGTCAGACTTCGCCCGCGGCCCGGCGGATCAGTCGCTGCTGCAAGCGAAGGGCTACCAGATCGCCCCGTTTATCTGTTACGAAGTGGTGTACCCGGAGTTCGCGGCGGGCTTGTCCGCGCAGAGCGATCTGTTGCTAACGGTGAGCAACGACACCTGGTTCGGCACCTCGATTGGCCCGTTGCAGCATTTGCAGATGGCGCAGATGCGTGCGCTTGAAGCCGGTCGCTGGATGATCCGCGCGACCAACAACGGCGTTTCTGCATTGATCGATCCATTCGGCAAAATCACCACCACCATCCCCCAGTTCCAGCGCGGGGTGATGTATGGCGAGGTGACGCCGATGCAGAACCTGACGCCGTACCTGCACTGGCGCTCATGGCCTTTGATCATTCTGTCGTTAGTGCTGGTGGGTTGGGCGTTGATCGCCAGCCGGATTGCTAAGACCGTTTGACATGACTGTAGGAGCCAACTTGTTGGCGAAGCGATTCTCTGAGTGCCAGATAATCCGTCTCGCGAACAAGTTCGCTCCTACAGGTTCTGCAGCGACTTTAATCAGTAAAACAGCGGATACATCAGCAGTCCCGCCGCCTCATTAAGCAACTGCCCGCTCTGGGTTATTGCCTGGCCTTCAGGTAACCAGCCACCAAACGGCCGGGCATTGTCCACGCCCAGGAAACCCACCGGCGCGGCAATGACGGTGAAACCTGCCTTTTCGAAGCTCCAGACTGAGCGCGGCATATGCCAGGCTTGCGTAACCACCACCACACGTTTGATCCCCTGAGGCAGCAACATCGCCGCTGTCATCGTGGCGTTTTCCCAAGTTGTGCGGCTCAGGCCTTCTTGCCAACGCGCGGTCACGCCGAAATCGTTCTGCAGGGATTCAGCCATGATCGCCGCCTCGCTCGGCGGTTCGCCGTAGTGCAGCCCACCCGTCACCAGAATCGGCAAGCCCGAAGCTTTGGACATGCGCGCCGCGTAACGCATCCGCTCAAGTGCCACCCCGGTTGGAATGTCGCCACCCCAACTCGGATCGTTGTGTTCGCGCCCGGAGCCTAGAACCACAATCGCGTCCGCGCGCTGAGCCAACGTCGCCCACTCGCTTTGATGCATAGGTGCATTTGGCTCGATACCCCGCGCCATCCACTCAACCACCACTGGCATGCTGATCGCCCAGAGTCCGCCAAGGCCGAACACAAAACACACAGCCGACACACGTGGACGTGACCGACGCAGCACGCACGCCAGAACAATCAGCAGCAAGAAAAGACCAGGGGGCAGCAGAAGGGTTTTGAAGAAATAGCGAAAAGGCATCGAGCATCTCCAGAAGATGCTCGAAGCCTAGAAGGATTGACGCTAAGCAACAATGCTTAAAAAGGCGGGCCTGATGCCCACTGGGCTAACGCTTGAAATGTTTACTGGAACTGTAGCGACTCAACTTCGACGATACGCTGGCGCGCTTTTGATCCTTGAGCCAGATAACCTTGGCCAATGGACGCGACGCCGATACCGACTCGGCAAGCTCCCGAGAAGTATTCGAATTGCCCTTGCGTGCATGTGTTGCCAGTTCAACCGCGACTTCGTTTCTATCCAGGTACGCCTCGATAAATTGAACCTCGGCGTAGCTCAGCCCACGCAACTCCAGTTCCGCGGGGTGCTCGTTACGAAGCCGAACTGCTGTTTTCGCCATCTCGAGAGCTAACCCAAGACGATCGATCAAACGCTCGTACAAATCAGGTTGTGTTGCCGTGTGCTGCAGCTCTGTCATCCGTTCACCTCACTGAAGATAAACCCTAACCCTCGTCATTGAGCTTAGCGGGGCTGAACGAACCGGCGCGGTGTAGCGACAAACGGCGGCAGAGCGCGGTTGCGGGCACAAAGAGGGTTTCCCTCGGTATGGAGCCCTCATGTATGCTACGGCGCTTCCTGTCATTCCACTTCCGCTCACCTGAGCACGAACGCATCGCGCGGCCCCGCCAACAAGCCCGGCAAGCGACGCCATTGTGACCGGGCAATGCAGCGAAGGGATCAAGGGTCACCAATCTCAGTTAAAAGTAGCCATGCACGAACTCTATCAGCCCCGCGAAATCGAAGCCGCCGCCCAGACCTTCTGGGACGAGCAAAAGTCTTTTGAAGTCAGTGAACAGCCAGGCAAGGACACTTATTACTGCCTGTCGATGTTCCCTTACCCCAGCGGCAAGCTACACATGGGTCACGTGCGCAACTACACCATCGGTGACGTGATCGCCCGCTATCAACGCATGCAAGGCAAGAACGTCCTGCAGCCAATGGGCTGGGACGCGTTCGGCATGCCAGCCGAAAACGCGGCGATGAAAAACAACGTCGCGCCGGCAAAGTGGACTTACGAAAACATCGCCTACATGAAGAACCAGCTCAAGAGCCTGGGTCTGGCGATCGACTGGTCGCGCGAAATCACCACCTGCAAACCTGATTACTACCGCTGGGAACAATGGCTGTTCACGCGCCTGTTCCAGAAAGGTGTGATCTACCGCAAGAACGGCACCGTGAACTGGGACCCGGTCGACCAGACCGTCCTGGCCAACGAGCAAGTGATCGACGGCCGAGGCTGGCGTTCGGGCGCGCTGATCGAAAAACGCGAAATCCCGATGTACTACTTCAAGATCACCGCCTACGCGGATGAACTGCTGGAGAGCCTCGACGAACTGCCGGGCTGGCCTGAGCAGGTCAAGACCATGCAGCGCAACTGGATCGGCAAGTCGCGCGGGATGGAAGTGCAGTTCCCGTACGATCAGGCGTCCATCGGCGAAGCCGGCGCACTGAAAGTCTTCACCACGCGCCCCGACACCCTGATGGGCGCTACCTACGTGGCCGTCGCCGCCGAGCACCCGCTCGCGGCCCTCGCCCTTGAGCACATGGCCGCTGACGAGGCTGCCGAGCTGCAAGCATTCATTCACGAATGCAAAAGCGGCAGCGTCGCTGAAGCTGACGTCGCCACTCAAGAGAAGAAAGGCCTGCCGACGCCTCTGTTCGTCGAGCACCCGCTGACCGGCGAGAAGCTGCCGGTGTGGGTCGCCAACTACGTGCTGATGCATTACGGCGACGGCGCGGTCATGGCAGTGCCTGCTCACGATGAGCGTGATTTCGAGTTCGCGACCAAATACAGCCTGCCGATCAAACCGGTAGTGCGTACCAGCGCTGGCGATGAAACGCACGCGCCTTGGCAGGACGCTTATGGCGAACACGGCCAGTTGATCAATTCCGGCGAATTCGACGGTCTGGACTTTGCGGGCGCGTTCGACGCCATTGAAGCGGCACTGATCAAAAAAGAGCTGGGCAAGTCCCGCACGCAATTTCGTCTGCGCGACTGGGGCATCAGCCGTCAGCGCTACTGGGGCTGCCCGATCCCGATCGTGCACTGCGACGTATGCGGCGACGTGCCGGTTCCGGAAGACCAATTGCCAGTAAAGCTGCCTGAAGACGTCGTACCTGACGGCGCCGGTTCACCACTGGCGCGCATGCCTGAATTCTACGAATGCAGCTGCCCGACCTGCGGCGCACCGGCCAAGCGCGAAACCGACACGATGGATACCTTCGTTGAGTCCTCGTGGTACTTCGCCCGCTACGCCTCGCCCAATTACGAAGGCGGTATGGTCGATCCGAAAGCGGCGAACCACTGGTTGCCGGTCGATCAATACATCGGCGGTATCGAACACGCGATTCTTCACCTGCTTTACGCGCGCTTCTTCCACAAGCTGATGCGCGACGAAGGCCTGGTCACTTCGAACGAGCCGTTCAAGAACCTGCTGACCCAAGGCATGGTGGTCGCCGAGACGTTCTATCGTCTGGAAGCCAACGGCAGCAAGACATGGTTCAACCCGGCCGATGTCGAGTTCGAACGCGATGCCAAGGCCAAGATCATCGGCGCCAAGCTGATCGCCGACGGCTTGCCTGTCGAGATCGGCGGCATCGAGAAGATGGCTAAGTCCAAGAACAACGGCGTTGACCCGCAGTCGATGATCGACCAGTACGGTGCTGACACCTGCCGTCTGTTCATGATGTTCGCGTCCCCGCCCGACATGAGCCTGGAATGGTCCGACTCAGGCGTCGAAGGCTCGCACCGTTTCCTCAAGCGCGTCTGGCGCCTGTCGCAAGCCCACGTCACCGCAGGCCTGCCGGGTGCGCTGGACAAGTCCTCTCTCAACGATGACCAGAAAGCCGTACGCCGGTCGATTCACCTGGCGATCAAGCAAGCCGGTCAGGACGTCGGGCAGCACCACAAATTCAACACCGCGATCGCTCAGGTCATGACGCTGATGAACGTGCTGGAGAAAGCGTCTCAAGCAACGCCACAGGATCGCGCGCTGTTGCAGGAAGGTCTGGAAACGGTCGCCCTGCTGCTGGCTCCGATCACACCGCACATCAGCCATGAGCTGTGGAGCTCGCTGGGCCACAAAGACCCGGTGATTAACGCCAGCTGGCCGGTTGTCGATGACTCGGCACTGGTTCAGGACACGCTACAACTGGTGATTCAGGTTAACGGCAAGCTGCGCGGTCATCTCGACATGCCAGCCAGCGCCAGCCGCGAAGACATTGAGGCCGCTGCACGGATCAACGAAAACGTCCTGCGTTTCGTCGATGGCCTGACGATCCGCAAAGTGATCGTCGTGCCCGGCAAACTGGTGAACATTGTCGCCAGCTGACTGGATCAGGCGTCCGGCGATTCCGGGCGCTGAAAATACTTCCAGGGTCGGCAGCGTCGACCCAAACGGTTTCAAGGGGAGCAACAAGATGATCAAACGCAATCTGCTGGTTATGGGCCTCGCCGTGCTACTGAGCGCCTGCGGTTTCCAGCTGCGTGGTACCGGCACCACGGCGCTGCAAATCAAGGAACTGGACGTCAGCGCACGTAATCTCTACGGCGAAGTCGTGACCCAGTTGACCCAAGTCCTCAAAAGCAGCGGCGTGAAAGTCTACACAGGCGCACCGTACAAGCTGATCCTGGTCCGCGAAGACGAGACTCAACGCACCGCTAGCTATGCAGGTTCCGGACGTTCGGCCGAGTATGAGCTGACCAACGTCGTGAAATACGAAATCCATGGCGTGAAGGATGTGCTGCTGTTGGACGACAGCGTCCAGTCGCAGAAAACCTTCGTGCATGACGGCAACAACCTGATCGGTTCAGACCAGGAAGCCGATCAGATCCGCAAGGAAATGCGCACCGATATCGTTCAGAAGCTGATGGCTCGCCTGCAACAACTGACGCCTGAGCACCTGGACGAACTGCAAGCCAAAGCCGAAGCAGCTGCCAAGGCTCAGGCCGACGCAGAAGCCGCCGCACAGCGCATTCGCGACGAGACGCCTCAGCAATCGCCTATTCAGATCCCTACCAAGTAAAGGCGCCGGGGCTGGTCCGCCAGCCCCGTCCTTCTTCGACTGATGAAACTCGCCCCCGCCCAACTCAGCAAACACCTTAACGGCACACTGGCGCCCATCTACATCGTCAGCGGTGATGATCCGCTGCAATGTCAGGAAGCGTGTGATGCGATACGTGCCGCTGCCCGCCAGCAAGGCTTCGATGAGCGGCAAGTGTTCAGCGCTGATTCCTCCTTCGACTGGGGCACGCTGTTGCAAGCGGGCGCCAGCATGTCGCTGTTCGCCGAGCGTCGTCTGCTGGAGCTGCGTCTGCCCTCGGGCAAGCCAGGCGATAAAGGCGCTGCCGCCATTCTGGAATACTGCGGTCGGCCCGCTGAAGACACGTTGCTGCTGATCAGCCTGCCCAAGCTCGATGGCAGCGCGCAGAAGACCAAATGGGGCAAGGCACTGGTAGAAGGTGCGCAGACCCAGTTCGTGCAGATCTGGCCGGTGGATGCCGCTCAGTTGCCACAATGGATTCGACAGCGCTTGTCACAGGCCGGGTTGTCGGCGACTCAGGACGCGGTGGAACTGATCGCTGCCCGCGTCGAAGGCAATTTGCTGGCGGCCGCGCAGGAAATCGAAAAGCTCAAGCTGATGGCCGAAGAAGGTCAGATCACGGTCGAGACGGTGCAAGCGGCGGTTGCCGATAGTGCCCGGTTTGATGTGTTCGGCCTTACCGACGCGATACTCAACGGCGAGGCCGCCCATGCCTTGCGCATGCTCGAAGGCTTGCGCGGTGAAGGGGTCGAGCCGCCGGTCATCCTCTGGGCTTTATCGCGTGAGCTGCGCGTGCTGGCTAATCTGGCGCTGCAGTTCAGCCAGGGAATACCGTTGGACAAAGCGTTCAGCCAGGCCCGCCCGCCAATCTGGGACAAGCGCAAGCCGCTGATGAGCAAGGCGCTGCAACGGCATTCGGCTAGTCGTTGGGGACAACTGCTGATGGACGCGCAACACATCGATGCGCAGATCAAAGGCCAGGCGGCAGGTTCGGTCTGGAGCAGCTTGAGTCGATTGTCGTTGCTGATGGCCGGACAGCGATTGGCGTTGCCGTCTGAATAGACTGAACCCGTGGGAGCGGACCCGTCCGCGAATAGGCCAGTACGGCCGATGAACCTCTGTCGGTAGATACGCAGCCTTCGCGGACAGGTCCGCTCCCACAGGGTTGATGTCAGACTCCAGATTCATCAACGCCCGAATCATCGCCGATGCATTCGCAATGAATCCGCGATAGCGCACATCAATTAGACACCCCCACCAATCTGCCCGATCATCTCCCCCGCTGCACCCACCCCACAGAGAGCACTCGCCATGAGCAAGCCGAAAAAACGGCCGAACAAAGCCAAATCCATCATCGCCCAACCACTGTTCCGCAGCCGTCAGGAACAACCGGTCAAGGGCAAAGGCAGCTACCGCCGCGAAGCCTTCCAGTCTAATAGCTGGGAGGCTTCTTCCGTTATGGCGGCTTGAATGACCGCTAACACCTGCGAAGCCCCGTCCAGCGGGCAGGCATGTTAAGGTCTGCACCTAACGGTTATCGCTCTGGACCCAAGAATGCCCTTTAGTTTTCCCCGTCGTTGGCATGTGCGCCAACTGATCACTGTTTCCAGCCTCCTCATCCTGGTCGCCTGCGCCGAACAACCCACCGCTGCGATTGCCACACCCCTTCAAGTCGCCAACACGGCGCCAAGTATTCCCAGCGCAGTCGCGCAACCTGATGACACCAATTTCGAAATGCAGCCGCCCATGACGTTTGCCGAATGGCAGTCGACATTCCGTGCCCAGGCGCTGGGTGCTGGCATCCGCCCGGACGTTTTCGACACGGCTTTCGCGGGCGTGACACCAGACATGAGCGTGGTCAAAGCCGACCGCAGCCAGCCTGAATTCAGTCGGCCGGTGTGGGAATACCTGGACGGCGCGATGTCGGCAGTGCGCGTGCGCAAAGGCCAGGCGCTGCTGACGCAATACGCTGAAGTGCTTCAACAGATTGAGCAGCGCTACGGGGTTGATCGTCAGGCACTGGTCGCGGTGTGGGGCATGGAAAGCAGCTTCGGGCAGTTCCAGGGCACGCAATCAGTGATTCGCTCGCTGGCGACCCTGGCCTACGAAGGCCGGCGTCCGCAGTTCGCTCAGGATCAACTGATCGCGGCCCTGCAAATTCTGCAGCACGGTGACATCGATGCCCCGAGCATGCTCGGTTCATGGGCGGGCGCCATGGGGCAGACGCAGTTCATTCCTACGACCTACAACACCCACGCCGTGGATTTTGATGGCGACGGTCGCCGGGACATCTGGAACAACCCGGGCGACGCGCTGGCCTCGACCGCGCACTACTTGCAGAGCTCAGGCTGGCAGAAAGGTCAGCCTTGGGGTTTCGAGGTGCAACTGGCGCAGGGCTTTGATTACGCGCTCGCCGATGCGTCAACCCGCAAAAGCATTGCCGACTGGCAGCAATTGGGCTTGAAGTTGCCGAATGGCTCCGCGTTGCCAGCCAATCTCCTGCAACAGCAAGCCGCTTTGCTGCTGCCTGCCGGCTACAAAGGCCCGGCTTTCTTGGTGATGGATAACTTCAGGGCCATTCTCAAGTACAACAACTCTTCTTCGTACGCACTGGGCATCGGGCTGCTGTCCGAGCGTTTTAACGGCGGCGGCTACGTGCTGGGTGACTGGCCGCGCAGTGACCGCCCTCTGAGTCGATCTGAGCGTATCGAACTGCAAACCCTGCTCTCGGCCAGACAGTACGACGCTGGCGCGCCAGACGGCATCATCGGCGCCAATACGCGCAAGGCGATCCGCAGCGCGCAGCAGTCATTTGGCTGGCCGGCAGATGGTTATCCGACCCATGAGTTGCTGGATAACCTGCGCAAGCCGTAGGGGACGCGCGCCCCCTGTAGGAGCGAATTTATTCGCGAATCGATGGTGCGCACGATGAGGATTGATCAGACATACCCACGTCTCGCGAATAAATTTGCTCCTACAGGGTAAGTATTTAATTCACAGCAACGAAAACGGGCCGGATATCACTATCCGGCCCGTTTTTTTGCGCTGAAAGAGCGGTGGTTTATCAGCCCGCTGTCAGCATCGACTTAACCAGGTTCGCCTGTTCGTCAGCGTGGTACGAAGAACGTACCAGAGGCCCGGACGCGACGTTCTTGAAGCCCATCTTGTAGCCTTCCTCGGCAAACCAGGCGAAGACGTCCGGGTGCACGAAGCGCTCGACCGGCAGGTGGCTGCGCGACGGCTGCAGATACTGGCCAAGAGTAAGCATGTCGATATCGTGCTCGCGCATCCGCTTCATCACTTCGATGACTTCTTCGTCTGTCTCGCCCAGGCCCAGCATCAAGCCGGATTTGGTCGGAACGTGAGGCATCATCTCTTTGAAACGCTTCAACAGCGTCAACGACCACTGGTAATCCGAACCCGGGCGCGCGGCCTTGTACAAACGAGGCACGGTTTCCAGGTTGTGGTTGAACACATCCGGTGGCGTTGCGGCGGTGATTTGCAGCGCAATGTCCATGCGGCCCCGATAGTCCGGCACCAGCGTTTCCAGTTGCACATTGGGCGACAGGGCACGAATTTCTCGGATGCAGTCAGCGAAATGCTGAGCACCGCCATCACGCAGGTCATCGCGGTCGACCGAGGTGATCACCACATACTTCAGTCGCATGTCGGCGATAGCGATGGCGAGGTTTTTCGGCTCGTCGGCATCCAGGGCCTTTGGACGACCATGACCCACGTCGCAGAACGGGCAGCGACGGGTGCAAATGTCGCCCATGATCATGAAGGTCGCGGTGCCGCCGGAGAAGCACTCGCCCAGGTTCGGGCATGACGCTTCTTCGCATACGCTGTGCAGCTTGTGTTTGCGCAGGAGTTGTTTGACACGGTCGACTTCTGGCGAGACCGGGATACGGACGCGAATCCAGTCCGGCTTTTTCGGCAGGTCTACCGTCGGGATGATTTTTACCGGGATACGCGCGACTTTTTCCGCGCCGCGCAGCTTGACGCCGGCTTCCACTTTCGGACGTCCCGCATTGAGCGTGACGGTCGGGATCAGGGTTTGGACGGCGTTTTCAGTTTGAACGGCCTCAGCCGTGTCATGCGCAGTAGTCATATCAATCGATTCCGCCCGTGAGGGTCGTCTGCTCAGCGTAGTCGAGGTGTCTGACGAGCTGCGCACGCAGCCGGGCACTAACCTCGGCAAATTCAATCGGCCCTGCATGATCACGCAGCTGGGTCATTGCCAGCCCCGCATAACCGCAGGGATTGATCCGTTTAAACGGCTCAAGATCCATGTCGACGTTCAGCGCCAATCCATGAAACGAACAGCCATTGCGGATACGAAGGCCTAATGAGGCAATCTTTGCCCCATCGACATAAACCCCCGGTGCGTCCGCTTTTGCCGCTGCTGCCACGCCGTAACTGGCGAGCAGCGCGATCAGGGTGTGTTCGATGCGGGTGACCAGATCACGCACACCAAAGCCCAGGCGACGCACATCCAGTAACAGATAGGCCACCAACTGGCCCGGGCCATGATATGTCACTTGGCCGCCGCGATCGACCTGTACCACCGGAATGTTTCCCGGCAGCAGCAAATGTTCGGGCTTGCCGGCTTGTCCTTGAGTGAAGACTGGCGGGTGCTGCACCAGCCACACTTCATCGCCAACCTCGCGATCGCGGTCATCGGTGAAGCGTTTCATGGCTTGCCAGGTGGGCTCGTAGTCGACCAATCCGAGGTCGCGAAAGCCCAGGCTGTCAGTCATCAGAGCACCATGTGCACAAAACCTGTGGCACGCAGTTCACTGTTGATGTCGTAGAGCTGGTCTTGACCGGTCGCGATGATGTGCAGCTGGACGGTGGTGTATTTACCGTTGCTGCTTTGGCGCTCGGCCAGAGTGTTGTGATCCACGGTTGCGTGTTTCTCAAGGATCTCGATGATCTTGTCCTTGAAGCCCACACCCGTATCGCCGATGACCTTGATGGGATAGTCCGCACAAGGGAATTCGATTTTTGGTGCTTTAACGTCGGTATCTGTCATGGCAGTAACGGCCTCGTAAGCCGAGAAAACGGACAGCTCCCCGCCGCGCAGGGCGGCAGGGGCACAAGGAGCGATGAATCAGTTGAACAAGCCGTAGAAGAACAGGCGGATGCTATCCCACAGGCGGCGGAAGATACCACCTTCATCGACGGCGTCCAGCGCGATCAGATTAGCAGTGTGCACAACCTTGTCGTCCAGTTTTACTTCGATTTTACCGATGACATCGCCTTTGGCGATCGGCGCAACCAGTTGTGGGTTCATGGTCATGCTGGCGGCGAGCTTTTTCATTTCGCCTTTAGGCATGGTCATGGTCAGGTCTTCAGCCAGACCGGCTTTGACTTGACGCTCGGTGCCCTTCCAGACCGGCGCTTGAGCCAGTTCAGTGCCCTTCTGATAGAAGCTCTGGGTTTCGAAGAAACGGAAACCGTAGGTCAGCAGCTTCTGGGTCTCGGCAGCACGCGCTTGCTCGCTGTTAGTGCCGAAGACGACTGCGATCAGGCGCATGCCGTCACGTACAGCCGAAGACACCATGCAGTAGCCAGCTTCTTCGGTGTGGCCGGTTTTCAGACCGTCAACGGTCTTGTCGCGCCACAGCAGCAGGTTACGGTTAGGTTGCTTGATGCCGTTCCAGAAGAACTCTTTCTGCGAGTAGATCGCATAGTGAGCCGGGTCTTCATGGATGATCGCGCGTGCCAGGATCGCCATGTCATGAGCGGTTGCGTAGTGCTCAGGGTTTGGCAGGCCGGTCGGGTTCATGAAGTGGCTGTTAACCATCCCAAGATCGCCCGCAGTTTTGTTCATCATGTCGGCGAACGCGTCTTCGCTGCCGGCGATGTGCTCCGAAAGTGCCACGCTGGCGTCGTTGCCGGACTGAATAATGATGCCGTGCAGCAGATCGCTGACCGTCACCTGGCTGCCGACCTTGATGAACATCCGCGAACCGCCTGTACGCCAGGCGTTCTCGCTGATGGTCACAGGATCGTTCTCGCCGATCTGGCCGCGACGGATTTCCAGGGTCGCGATGTAAGCCGTCATCAGCTTGGTCAGACTGGCTGGCGGAAGACGTTGGTCGCCGTTGTTTTCAACCAGGACATTCCCGCTGTTGGCGTCCATCAGCACGTAAGCCTTGGCAGCCAATTGCGGTGGAGATGGCGTCATCTGTTCAGCCGCGAATACAGCAGGCGCGGTGAATAGCGGAATAAGCAGGCAAAGGCGTTTTGCAAAGGTGGTGATGTTCATCCGTCTCTCGAAAATGCTAATGGGCAAACATGCCCTCGCGGGCAAAGCTATGGCGCCAGGCGACCCTGGCAAACGCGCCCTGCCCGAAGGCCGAACGCGTGAACAGTTGCTGGTTACGCTTGCTCTGTGGCAAGTCGCCGTCGGCAGCAACTTCGATCCGACCTCGTCACCGAGGTTCGAATCACTGATCCGACGTGACAACGCTCGGTGAGCCAAGATTGGCCGACCTTACGCTGTTTTGCAGTTGTTGGGCTTCACCCGGCGTGTCGACCGGTCCCATCCGCACGCGATAAAGCGTCTGTTGATTGCGCGCTATCGAGCTCACGAAAACCGGTGCCCGCACCATCCCGCTCAGTTTGGACCTCAGCAGCTCCGCAGCGTCCGGGTTGGCGAAGGCTCCCACCTGGAGAAATAGCCCAGACGCTTGTCCTGAAGCGTTTTTTTTTGCGTCAATCTGCACCGGCACAGGCGCGACGGGCGCGGCGTGTTGCTGCGGTGGCGGCGTCCATTGTTCGATGGTGCCGGCAGAGGCGGTAATCACTGGCGCCGCTTGCGCACGCACGGGCGCAGCACTGGCGACCTGCGGCTGATCAAGCATTAACGGCGCGGGCTTACCGCGCTGCGCCCAGTATTGAGCCGGATCGATGCCTTCAACCTTGACGCGAGCGGTGCCGATTTCGGCATAGCCCAGCTTTTTCGCAGCGGCATAGGACAAATCGATGATTCGGTCCGAATAAAACGGCCCACGGTCGTTGACGCGCAGGATCACCGTGCGGTTGTTGTCGAGGTTGGTCACGCGTACATAGCTGGGCAGCGGCAGCGTCTTGTGCGCCGCGCTCATGCCGTACAGGTCATAGACCTCGCCGTTGGCGGTGTTCTGGCCATGAAATTTGGTGCCGTACCACGAGGCGGTACCGGTCGCAGCGTAAGTCGCGGAATCGTTGAGCGGAAAGTAAGTCTTGCCCAGCACGGTGTACGGGTTGGCCTTGTAGGGCCCGGTGTGCAGAGTCGGCACTGCGTCAGGAATACGCGAAACGTCAACGTCCCACCAAGGCGCGCCGTCTTTGTGAGCCCGGTTGATGTCCAGCCCTGGCTGAGCGCGGACTATGCCACCCTGCGGCTTGGAACGTGTGGGGGTGTTTGATGAGCAGCTGACGATTAACAATGTCAGCGCCGCGAAGGCCATCAGCTTCAATGGTTTTTGAATCGGCAAAGACCGCATTACTTGACGCCCCGAGCTTGAACCAGTCGTTCAGACAGCTGATGCACGGCCATGGCGTACATCACGCTGCGGTTGTAACGCGTGATTGCATAAAAATTCTTTAATCCCATCCAGTACTCCGGGCCGTTGTCGCCTTCGAGGCGAAACGCCGTGACCGGCATGTCATCGCGCAGCGCATCATGACTTGCCCAACCCAAGGCTCGCAACTCCCCGACAGTCTTTACCGGCTCAATTCCCGGACTCAAACCCTGGTCGACGCGCTCACCACTGACACTGGCGGGGCTGACAACGCCCTCACCTGCGACCCAACCATGGCGTTTGAAATAGCTGGCCACGCTGCCGATAGCATCGTCCGGATCGTTCCAGATATTGATATGGCCATCACCGTCGAAGTCCACCGCATAAGCTCGAAAACTGCTCGGCATGAACTGCGGCAAACCCATTGCACCAGCATACGAACCCTTGAGCGTCAGGGGGTCTACTTGCTGCTCGCGGGCCAGCAACAGGAACTCGCGAAGCTCCTTACGGAAGAAGTCAGCACGTGGCGGGTAGTCGAAACCCAGCGTCGACAATGCATCGATCACCCGGTAATTACCGGTATTACGCCCAAAAAAGGTCTCAACGCCGATAATTGCGACAATGACCTGAGCCGGGACACCGTACTCTTTCTCAGCGCGGGCCAAGGTCAATTCATGCTGCCGCCAGAAATCTACACCGCGCGCGATGCGTGCATCGGTGAGGAACATTGGCCGGTAATCTTTCCACGGCTTCACGCGTTCAGCAGGACGGGAAATTGCGTCAAGAATCGACTGCTTACGTTCGACATCTCGAAAGACATCGATCAGCTGCTCGCCAGCAAAACCATATTCGCGGGTCATTTCACCGACGAATTCAGCCACCTGTGGCGAACCCTCATAACTGCCGGCGAGCGACTCTTGCATCGTGCCGAGCATGCCCACCAGTCCGACCAGCGGTGCATATCGAGCTGCCCAGCCACTAACGACTTGCATTGAGTTGTTCACCTTAATCAAACCTGAGCGATCCACTTGCGATGGGTATGGATCGACATCAAAACACCAAACGCTGACAGCAGCGTCACAAGCGAAGTTCCGCCGTAGCTAATGAAGGGCAAAGGTACCCCCACCACCGGCAACAAACCGCTGACCATACCGATGTTCACGAAGACATATACGAAAAATGTCATGGTCAGACTGCCTGCCAGCAGTTTGCCGTACAGCGTCTGTGCCTGAGCGGTGATCACCAGCCCCCGGCCAATCAGCAGCAGATAGATCAGCAACAGCGCGCAGATACCGACCAGACCGAACTCTTCACCCAGCACCGCGATGATGAAGTCGGTGTGGCTTTCCGGCAGAAAATCCAGGTGCGACTGCGTACCCAGCAGCCAGCCTTTACCGAACACGCCGCCCGAACCAATGGCCGCTTTGGACTGAATGATGTTCCAGCCGGTACCGAGCGGATCGCTTTCAGGGTCCAGGAACGTCAGGATTCGCTGCTTTTGGTAGTCATGCATGAAGAAAAACCACATCGCCACTGCAACCGGCACCGCCGCAGCGATCACGCTGATGATCCAGCGCCAGCGCAGCCCGGCCATGAACAGCACAAAGGTCCCGGACGCCAGGATCAACAGCGAAGTGCCCAAATCCGGCTGACGCACGATCAGTACGAAGGGAATGCCAATCAGCGCCAGACTGAGCGCCACATGCTTGAGGTGCGGCGGTAGCGTGCGCTTGGACAGATACCAGGCGATGGTCGCCGGCATGATGATTTTCATGAATTCGGAGGGCTGAAAGCGAATGACGCCCGGAATGTTAATCCAGCGCGTAGCGCCCATGGCGTTGTGGCCCATAACATCGACCACCACCAGCAGCATCACTCCAAGCACATAGGCTACCGGGACCCATCGCGCCATGAAGCGCGGTTCCAGCTGCGCGATGACGAACATCGACACCAGGCCGATCCCGAACGAAGTAGCTTGTTTGATCAGCAGGTCCCAGCTCTTGCCGCTGGCCGAATACAGCACGAACAAACTGCCGGCGGCGAGCGTCAGCAACAGGATCAGCAGCGGGCCGTCGACGTGGATCTTTTGCAGAAAAGTGGCGCGGCGGCGCATCACGTCTTCGCTGGACAGGATGCGGTCGAAATTACTCTTCACGGGCCGCGGTCTCCGGAGGCTGCGTAGTACTGACGTATTCGGGTTTCAAGCGTCCTTGTGAGTCGAGGAGCCAGGCATCCATCACCTGACGGACAACCGGCGCCGCAACGCCAGAACCGGACTCACCGTTCTCGACCATTACCGCCACCACAATTTTCGGGTTGTCAGCCGGGGCGAAACCCACGAACAAAGCGTGGTCGCGGTGGCGTTCCTGAATCTTGGTGCGATCATATTTTTCGCCCTGGCGAATGGCGACGACCTGAGCCGTACCACTCTTGCCAGCAATTCTGTACTGCGAACCGATCGCCGCTTTTCGGGCTGTGCCGCGCGCGCCGTGCATCACCTGCTGCATGCCGTGATTGACCTTGTTCCAGTCGGACGGATCGCGCAGCACGATATCAGGCATCGGGTTGTCATCGACCGGTTTTTGTCCCTCAATGGTCTTCGCCAGGTGCGGCCTGTTCCATTTGCCCTTGTTCGCGACCAGAGCAGTGGCCTGCGCCAACTGCAGCGGCGTGGCCTGCATATAGCCTTGGCCGATCCCCAGAATGAGGGTCTCTCCGGGGAACCAGGCCTGACGCCGGGTGATGCGTTTCCAGTCCCGGGACGGCATCAGGCCGGGGGATTCTTCGAACATATCCAGTGACACTTTCTGGCCGATACCGAACTTGTTCAGGTACGTCGAGAGACGGTCGATACCGACCTTGTGTGCCAGATCGTAAAAGTAGGTGTCGTTGGAGCGCATGATCGCGGTGTCGAGGTCAACCCAGCCGTCACCCGTGCGGTTCCAGTTCCGGTATTTGTGGTCGTAATTGGGCAGCTGGTAAAACCCCGGGTCGAACACCCGAGTACTGGCGGTTACGACGCCGGTGTCCAGCCCCGCGATGGCAACCGCAGGTTTGATGGTCGAACCCGGCGGATAGAGACCCCGCAGAATGCGGTTGAACAGCGGCCGGTCCACCGAATCGCGCAGCTCGGCGTAGGCCTTGAAGCTGATGCCGGTGACAAACAGATTGGGGTCGAAACTTGGCTGACTGACCATTGCCAGCACTTCACCGGTGTTTGGGTCAAGGGCCACGACGGCGCCACGACGCCCGCCCAATGCAGCTTCGGCAGCTTCCTGCAGCTGGATGTCCAGACTCAGGACAATATCCTTTCCGGGAACCGGATCGGTGCGTTTGAGCACGCGCAACACACGGCCACGGGCGTTGGTTTCGACTTCTTCGTAACCCACTTGGCCGTGCAGCTCGGGCTCGTAGAAGCGCTCGATGCCGGTCTTGCCTATGTGGTGGGTGCCGCTGTAATTCACCGGATCAAGCGTCTTGAGCTCTTTCTCGTTGATGCGTCCCATGTACCCGACAGAATGCGCAAAATGCGCGCCCTGCGGGTAGTGACGGACCAACTGCGCGACCACCTCGACGCCCGGCAGACGGAATTGGTTGACCGCCACCAGCGCGATTTGCTCTTCGGTCAGCTCAAACAGGATCGGCACCGGCTCAAACGGACGACGGCCCTGCTTCATGCGTTTTTCGAAGATGATCCGGTCATCCGGCGTGAGCTGCAGCACCTCGACGATGGTGTCGAGAATCTGCGCCCAATCCCCCGATCGCTCACGGGTCATGCTCAGGCTGAAGCTGGGCCGGTTGTCGGCGACGACCAGGCCATTGCGGTCATAAATCAGGCCACGACTCGGCGGGATCGGCTGGACGTGAACGCGGTTGTTCTCCGAAAGCGTCGAGTGGTAGTCGTACTGAATGACCTGGAGAAAGTACAGCCGGGCCACCAAGACGCAGATCAACACGATCACCGCCACTGCACCGACCACGACTCGGCTGCGCACTAAACGTGCGTCCTTCTCGTGATCTTTCAGGCGAATCGGCTGAGACATTTAGGGCGTGTTCACAATGAAGGGCGGCAACGCTACTTGTGGTAAGGGTGCCCGGACAGCACGGTCCAGGCGCGATAGATCTGCTCACCGATGAGGATGCGCACCAACGGATGCGGCAACGTCAGCGGCGACAACGACCAGCGTTGCTCGGCACGCGCGCAGACCTCCGGCGCCAGCCCTTCCGGACCACCGACCATCAGGTTTACGGTGCGCGAATCGAGGCGCCAGCGGTCGAGCTCGACGGCCAATTGCTCGGTGCTCCAAGGTTTGCCGTGTACTTCGAGCGTTACAATCCGCTCGCCCGGCTGCACTTTCGCCAGCATGGCCTCGCCTTCCTGACGAATCAGGCGCGCCACGTCGGCGTTCTTGCCTCGGGTATTGAGCGGAATTTCCACCAGTTCGAGCGCCAGTTCGGATGGCAGACGCTTGGCATACTCATGCCAACCTTCTTCCACCCATTTAGGCATGCGCGAACCGACGGCGATCAAGCGCAGACGCACAACGAACCCTTAGTTCTGGTCTTTGTTGAGCTTGTCGAAGTGCTCATGCGGGGTTTCCGGGCTGTGGTGTGCAGCGCTGGCGGCGCGG
Organism: Pseudomonas rosaeacicularis; assembly: GCF_057128745.1. Taxonomy (NCBI): domain Bacteria; kingdom Pseudomonadati; phylum Pseudomonadota; class Gammaproteobacteria; order Pseudomonadales; family Pseudomonadaceae; genus Pseudomonas; species Pseudomonas rosaeacicularis. The sequence goes on along the minus strand of NZ_JBSKHT010000005.1, from coordinate 160,915 downwards.
CTTTGCTCGGCGCCCTGCCACAAACGCTCCAGGTCGTAGAACTGGCGGGCTGCGGCGGTCATCATGTGCACGATCACGTCGCCCAGATCGAGCAGTACCCAATCGCTTTCGCCCTTGCCTTCTTCGCCCAGAGGTTGCGCGCCCTTGGCTTTGACGTTCTCGCGAACCTTGTCGAGCATCGCGTTGATCTGGCGGTTCGACGTACCGGTGGCGATCACCATGTAGTCGGTCAGGCTGTGCTTGTCCTTGACGTCGATGACCAGAATGTCCTGGGCTTTGATGTCTTCCAGGGCGGCCTTGGTCAGTTCAACCAGCTCTTCGCCGGACAGGGTGTTTTTTTGCTTGGTCATATAAAACTCATTCAGTTCAATTGGGGGCACGGTACAGTCCGTGCGCCTCGATGTAGGCCAGTACGGCGTCTGGCACCAGAAAACGTACCGACTTCCCGCTGGCCAGCAGTTGACGGATCTGGGTGGCAGACACCGAAAGCGGCGTCTGCCAGACGAATGTAATGTTTCCGCCCGGCCCCTTGAGGGCCTTCGGATCGCTTACCGCGCGTCCCGCCAGCAGATTTCGCATGGCGTCCGGTGACTCGCTGTCAGCGTCCGGGCGTTGCAGCACCACGATATGGCAGTGCTCCAGCAACTCTTCCCACCGATGCCAGGAGGGTAGCCCGCAAAAAGCGTCCCAGCCCAGCAACAGGAATAACTGGTCGTCGGCGGCCAGTTCTGCGCGCATCGACTCCAGCGTGTCTATCGTGTACGACGGCTTGTCCCGCTTCAGTTCGCGGTCGTCTACCGTCAGTGGCGATACGCCTGCCACTGCACTCTGGACCATCGCCAGACGGTCCTCGGCAGAAACATGCGGCGTATCGCGATGAGGCGGTCTGGCGCTGGGCGTCAGACGCAACTCATCAAGGTCCAGCAGTGCGGCCACTTCCAGCGCGCCCCGCAGATGCCCGATGTGCACCGGGTCGAACGTACCCCCGAGCATGCCGATACGCTTGGGCTTTTTGACCACAGCAGTCGCACCGTCGGTAGCGTGCTGTCGGTGTTGGGCCAAGTCAGGCAGGCTCCTGGCCGCGCAACTGATGACCGTCGCCGATCACGATGTACTTTTCGCAGGTCAAGCCTTCGAGGCCCACCGGACCGCGGGCGTGGATCTTATCAGTAGAAATCCCGATCTCCGCACCCAATCCGTATTCAAAGCCATCGGCGAAGCTGGTCGGGGCGTTGACCATCACCGAACTTGAGTCGACTTCCGCCATGAAGCGGCGAGTCTGACCCTGGTGATCGGAGACGATGGCGTCGCTGTGATGCGAGCCGTAATGGTTAATGTGTTCGATGGCCTGATCCAGACTGTCGACGATACGAATCGACAGGATCGGTGCCAGATACTCGGTGTGCCAGTCTTCTTCGGTAGCCGGATTGACCTCGATGACGTCGCGGGTGCGGTCGCAACCGCGCAACTCAACGCCCTTTTCGCGCAACTGCGCCGCCATTGGCGGCAGGAAAGCGGCGGCGACGGCCTGGTCCACCAGCAGGGTTTCCATGGCACCACAGATACCGTAGCGATAGGTCTTGGCGTTGAAGCAGATGCGCTGGGCAGCAGCCAGATCAGCGTAGGCGCTGACGTAGACGTGGCAGATGCCGTCCAGGTGTTTGATGACCGGCACTTTGGCGTCGCGGCTGACGCGCTCGATCAAACCCTTGCCGCCACGGGGAACGATGACGTCCACGTACTCCGGCATGGTGATCAAAGCGCCGACAGCGGCACGGTCGGTGGTTTCGACCACTTGCACCACGGCAGCCGGCAAACCGGCTTCAGCCAGGCCGCGCTGGATGCAGGCAGCGATGGCGCGGTTGGAATTGATCGCTTCGGAGCCGCCACGCAGGATGGTGGCGTTGCCGGACTTGAGGCACAGGCTGGCAGCGTCGATGGTCACGTTCGGACGGGATTCATAGATGATGCCCACAACGCCCAATGGCACGCGCATTTTGCCGACCTGAATGCCGGACGGCTGGAAGTTCATGTCACGGAGGGTGCCGATGGGGTCCGGCAGAGTCGTCACCTGACGCAACCCGACGATCATTTTGTCGATCCGTGCGGGGGTCAGGGCGAGACGTTCGAGCATTGCCGGCTCAAGACCGTTGGCACGACCAGCGGCCAAGTCCAGTTCGTTGGCGGCGGTTAATTCTTCACGGGCAGCGTCAAGTGCTGCGGCGGTGGCCTGCAGGGCGCGGTTTTTCTGCGCAGTGCTGGCACAGCCGATCACGCGGGAAGCCTCGCGAGCGGCGCGACCCAGGCGGGTCATGTAGTCAAGAACGGACTCAGTCATGGTCTCAGAGGTCTTGGCAGATAGGAAAGCGGCGGATTATAGCTGTCGGGCGTCCCCAGCGACAGCGGTCACAGGCGGATGGTCGATATAAGCTGTAAACGCTGGGTGAAACCCCACATGGATGCACTGATCTCTGTAGGAGCCAACTTGTTGGCGAGGATTGACACGGTGTGTCAGGTTAACAGCCTCGCGAACAAGTTCGCTCCTACAGAAGGGCGTTGGCTGTTCAGCTGCAATTAAGACTGATGTTGCTATCATCGTGCTTCCACCCCACGGCCAGCCTGCCCTTCATGCTCGACGAACTGCCCACCGCCCTCCCCGACAGTTTCTTCCACCGCGACGCTCAGACGCTTGCCCGTGACTTGCTGGGCAAGGTCATCCGGCACAAGGTTGGTGAGATGTGGTTGTCAGCGCGGATCATCGAAACCGAAGCCTATTACTTCGAAGAAAAAGGCAGCCACGCCTCGCTGGGCTATACAGAAAAGCGTAAGGCTTTATTTCTGGATGGCGGGCACATTTATATGTATTACGCCCGTGGCGGTGACTCTTTGAACTTCAGCGCCGGAGGGCCGGGCAATGCCGTGCTGATCAAATCGGCGTATCCATGGGTCGATGCCCTCTCCAACGAAAACAGCCTGGCGCAGATGCTGGTCAACAACCCCAAACCCGACGGCTCGATCCGCACGCCAGAGCGGTTGTGTGCCGGTCAGACCTTGCTGTGCAAAGCGCTTGGGTTGAAGGTCCCGATGTGGGACGCCAAACGTTTCAACCAGGAGCTTTTGTTCGTCGAAGACGTCGGACAAACCCCGCCCCGTATCATCCAAACCACACGACTAGGCATCCCCTCAGGGCGCGATGAGCACCTGATGTACCGCTTCGTTGACGCTGCCTACGCGCGCTTTTGCACACGGAACCCCCTCAGACGCGGACAGGTCGAAGGTCGCGATTACCATTTCATCGAGCAAGGACACTGACCCATGGGCTCATGGCTCGACAGCATCACCACTTGGCTGACCGCCAACCCCTCATGGCTCAGTGTGGCGATTTTTCTGGTGGCGTTCATCGAGTGCCTGGCCATTGCCGGCATCATCGTCCCCGGCACGGTGGCACTGTTTGCGATAGCTGCGTTGGCGGGCAGCGGCATCCTGCCGTTGGGCGAAGCATTGTTGTTGGGGTTTCTCGGCGGACTGCTCGGCGATGCTGTTTCGTACTTTCTGGGCAGACGTTTCCATCAGAATATCCGGCGCCTGCCCTTCCTGCGCAATCACCCGGAATGGATCGGCACCGCCGAAACCTATTTTCAGCGCTACGGCATTGCCAGTTTGCTGGTAGGACGTTTCATCGGCCCGCTACGGCCAATGCTGCCAATGGTTGCAGGCATGTTCGACATGCCTGTGGTGCGTTTCGCTGGCGTCAGCGTGATTGCAGCGGCGGGCTGGTCGATCGCCTACATTCTGCCGGGCTGGGCGGCAGGCGCGGCCATGCGCTTGCCACTGCCCGAAGGCTTCTGGCCTGAGGCAGCGGTGGTCGGCGCGGGGCTGGCGCTGCTTTTGGGCGTCGCCATTCAAAGCAGCGTTCGGGGCAAGCAGTACGCTACCAAGCTGATTGCGCTGACCTGCTTCATCTTGCTCGCTGCGATCTTTGTGGGCTGGCCGTATCTGGCGCATCTGGATCAAGGCGTGATGGCGCTGGTGCAGGAGCATCGCAACGACCTCGCGCAGAACTTCGTGATCCTGGTTACCGGGCTGGGAGATTTCAGGACGCAGTTCTACGCGGCCTCGCTGCTGTTGATCGTGCTTTTGGTCACGCGTCATTGGCGCCACGCGATTTTCGTCGTGGGGACCACGCTTGGTGCGGCAGTCGTCAATCAAAGCATGAAGTTCACCTTCGCCCGCGCCCGCCCCGAAGTTTTGCTCGAGCCGCTCACGACTTTCAGCATGCCCAGTGGACACGCGTCGGCATCCTTCGCGTTTTTCATGGCGATGGCAGTGTTGGCGGGGCGGGGGCAACCGGTGCGGCTGCGCTTAACGTGGCTGCTGTTAGGTGGGATTCCGGCGGCAATGATTGCGATGTCGCGGGTGTATCTGGGCGTGCATTGGCCCACTGACGTGCTGGCCGGGATGCTGTTGGCGTTCTTCGCCTGCGCGACAAGCCTTGCGTTCGTGCAGAACAAAACGCCTATGCCGGCGCTGCCGATCAAAGTCTGGTGGTTGTTGTTACCGCTATTGGTCGCGCTGTTTGGCGCACTGGCGCTGCATACTTTCGCGCCGGGCGTGATTCGGTATCAGTATTGATGGTGCGTCTGTAGGAGCCAACTTGTTGGCGAGATTGACGCGGAGTATCAGGTCAAAAGCCTCGCGAACAAGTTCGCTCCTACGGATAAAGCGTCGCAAGACGCGCTAAACCTGCATATCTCCCTGCATTTCATCCAGCAGTTGCTGGATCGCATCAAGCCGCTCTTCAGCGTCGTCGATTTCGAGCAGTTCGATTTTGTCTTCTTCAGTGAACGGCAACAGATACGCCAATTGATTGGCCAGTGACTGCTGTCCGCTCGCCGTCAGCCCCATGTTCAAGGCAGCGACCATCGGGTGCTCAGCCAGCGCAGCAAGCAGTGCGACCAGATCGTCGTCTTCTTCCTGAAGCGGGTTATCGGCCGGTTCCTCGAGCCACTGCACCTGCGCGACGAGCAATTGGTCTTTCTGCGTCTCGGTGTCGATGACCCGAAAGCGGCGACCGCCCATGACACGAATCCCTAGCAGGCCGTTGTCCTGCTGCTGGAAATCGGTCACCAGCGCCTCGCAACCGATCAGCGAAAAGCTGTCAGGCACTTCACCGACTTCACTGCCTTCGGTGATGCACACCACGCCAAAGCCCTGGCCCTGCTTCATGCAGCGCCCGATCATGTCCAGGTAACGGGCCTCGAGTATCTGCAGATCAAGCACACATCCCGGAAACAGCACAGCGTTCAGCGCAAACAGCGGCAGCGACATAGACACCTTCCTCAAGCAACCAAAGACACCGCCAGCGGCAGAAACAATGCCGTGGCGATCCCCATCAGACTCATTGCCAACGCCGCAAAGGCGCCGCATTCCTCACCTTCCTGCAACGCGGCCGAGGTGCCTACCGCGTGCGCCGTCAGGCCCAACGCCATACCGCGCGCCGCCGGGCTCTCCACACCGGCGAGGCTCAACAGGCCGGGGCCGAAAATACCCCCAATCACCCCGGTAATCAAAACGAAAACCGCAGCCAACGCTGCAACGCCGCCAATCTGCTCAGCGACCAGCATGGCGATCGGCGAAGTCACCGACTTCGGTGCCATGGTCATCAGAATCATGTGATTGGCGCCGAATGCCCAGCCCAGCGCAACGCAAAGTCCGGTCGCCAGAACCCCGCCAATCACCAGCGTAGTCAACACCGGCCAAAACAACTGCCGGATTCGTCGCAGGTTCAGATAAAGCGGCACCGCCAGCGCCACGGTAGCGGGGCCGAGCAAGATGCTGAGGATCTCCGTGCTTTTGCGGTACTCCATGTAGTCCAGCCCGCAGAACACCAGCACACAAATGACCACCAGCATCGACACCAATACCGGCTGCAGAAACACCCAGCGGGTTTTTTCGTATCCGGCCAGCACCACTTGATAAGCGCCCAGCGTGATCGCGATGCCGAACAATGGATGATGAATGACCGACAGCCACGCGCCTTGCCAATCCGGACTCATGACGGCTCCCGACGACGACGCGTCTGGCGATCGATGAGTTTCTGCATCAGCCAACCGGCGAAGGTCAGGGATATCAGTACCGAAAGGACCAGTGAGCCGACAATCGCCCAGAAATCATCGGCGATCTGATTGGCGTAGACCATGACGCCTACCGCGGGCGGGACCAATAACAGCGGCAAGTAGCGCAGCAGACTGCTGGCGGCAAGGCTCAGGGGTTCGCTGACTTCGCCACGGGTCATGAGGTAAATGAGTAACAGCACCAGGCCGATGATCGGGCCCGGCAGAATGGACAAGATTAGGTGATTGAGCGCAGTTCCCACCAATTGGAACAGCACCAGCCAGGTCAGGCCTCTGAGCAACATAAAAAACTCCAGCTAATGCGCGACGCAATTATACGCACGCCCTTCCGGTGGCTATGTAGGGATATTCGCCAGCGTGTCGATTCTTGACCAACGCGGGATGCCGTGCTGATCTTCAGCCTCACGCCATCTCGTTTCCTGTTGGAGCGAACTTGTTCGCGAGGCGGCTCGCCTGGCACACCGCGTTGCCCGTCTCGCCAACAAGTTGTCTCCTACAGAAATCCGGCGTCAATGGCTAAGCAATAAAGAAGCCTATAGCCGTAGATTCATCGAAAAACAAAAACTGCATGACGTCACTGATCACCAAGGAGAGTAACGATGCCGTATGTACCTGTTGCAGCACTCAAGAGTTATGAAGGCAAGGAACTGGGATGTTCCGAATGGCTGACCATTGATCAAGCGCGCATCAATCTGTTCGCCGAAGCCACTGGCGACTTTCAATTCATCCACGTTGATCCGGTCAAGGCTGCACAAACGCCGTTTGGCTCGACCATCGCCCACGGCTTTCTGTCGTTGTCGCTGATCCCCAAGCTGATGGAGTCTCTGCTGGTGCTGCCTGAGGGGCTGAAGATGGTAGTCAATTACGGCCTGGACAGCGTGCGTTTCATTCAGCCGGTCAAGGTGGACTCGCGCGTTCGTCTAAAAGTCTCACTGACCGAAGTCACCGAGAAGAAACCCGGTCAATGGCTGCTCAAAGCCACGGCCACACTGGAAATAGAAGGTCAGGAAAAGCCTGCGTTTATCGCCGAACCTCTGTCGCTCTGCTTCGTGTAACGCTCCTGAATCACGAAACAGTCGTAACAGACTGTTTCGTGAGACTTCCCCGCTGCGGCATACTCGCTGCGGCCGTGGGACCTCGACTCTGCTCAAGTGCGCCCTGACACGCCGAAACATCCAATTTTCGGGATTTACCATGCGCGCGCTTGCTCCACTCGCCCTGATTTTATTGCTGACTGCCTGCGGTGAAGGTGAATCCCTGTCGCCTCCAGACGCTCGCCTGCCTGACGGCGGTCGTTATCGCGGCAATGTGGTGAACGGCTTGCTGCAAGGTCCGGGGCGGATCGATTATCCCAACGGCAGTTGGTACGCCGGCGAGTTCAAGGACGGTCGATGGAGCGGCCAGGGCGAATGGCATGCCAGTAACGGCGACGTTTATAAAGGCAGCTTTCAAAACGGGCTGTTTGATGGTCAAGGCACGCTGACCACTGCAGAGGGCGGAAGCTACGTCGGCGGCTACAAACTGGGGCGGCGCGACGGTGAAGGCACGCTCAAAGAGCGCGGCATGACCTATCGCGGCTCGTTCAAGGCCGATCAGTACGACGGACTTGGTCGCCTGGAGCTGAGCGATGGCAGCGAATATCAGGGACAGTTCGCTAAAGGCAAACCCAATGGCGAAGGCCAGCGCAGTGACGCCAGCGGCAACCAGTTCGGCGGCAAATTCGTCAACGGCCAGCTCGAAGGCAACGGCAACTTCACCAGCGCCGACGGCGATCAGTACGTCGGTGGCTTCCGCGACAATCAATTGAACGGTCGCGGCCGTTATGAAAACAGCGATGGCGACGTGTGGGTCGGTCAGTTCAAAGACGGCGCGTTCACCGGCAAAGGCGAATTGATCGGCTCCGATGGCAGCCACTATCAAGGCCAGTTCCGCAATTGGCGCTACTCCGGCGAAGGCCGACTGACCATGGTCGATGGCAGCATATTTGTCGGCCATTTCGCCAACGACAACTACGAAGGCCAAGGCGTTTTGATCTCAGCCGATGGCAGCGTGCAAAGCGGCAGTTGGGCCAACGGCCAGCGCGTGCGTGACGCCAAGGGCAAATTGTTGCCCGACCCACTGGAAACGGGTTTGCTCGCCCAAGGACCTCTGCTGGAAAAAGCCCTCGCAGCGGTGCCGGCCTCCACGCCAGCGACCGAGCTGTACAGCCTGGTGGTGGGCGGCGACGGCAAGCAGAGCGTGTTCATGCGCGAAGCCGATTATGTCGGCAATTTGCTCGGCACCCGCTTCGGTGCGTTTGGGCAGATCAGCCTGGTTAACCATCGCGACCACATGGGCGACCGCCCGCTGGCGACCCGTGAAACCATCAGCCGTGCGATTGCCACGCTCGCCCAACGCAGCGGACCGGAAGATCTGATCTTCATTTACCTGACCAGCCACGGCACTCAGGATCACGAACTGGTGCTGGATCAGCCGCGTCTGGAATTGTCTGACCTGCCCGCCGACGAGCTGGCTGCAGCGCTGTTGCCGTTGAAGAATCGCGACAAAGTGGTGGTGATTTCAGCGTGTTACTCCGGTGGATTCATCCCGGCAATCAAGGACGAAAAAACCATGGTCATCACGGCCTCCCGCGAAGACCGGGTGTCGTTCGGTTGTTCCGAGGAAGCGGACTTTACCTATTTTGGCGAGGCACTATTCGGTAAGGCCTTAGTCGAAACCGATGACTTGCAGCAGGCCTTCAATGAGGCGCGCCAGTGGGTTGCCCAGCGTGAAATCGCCGAGAACTTCGAAGCCTCCGAGCCACAGATGTGGGCGCCCAAAGGCGTTGTCTCGCACTGGATGCAGTTTCGTAAAAGCCAGGCCGAGCGTGCGCTCAACACAGTTTCAGCGCGCAAGGAAGTGAAAGCTGCCAGCACGCATTAATGGCTCACAAAACCGGCAGACGCATTGCGCAGATTGCCGGGTAACTCATATTTCATGGTGGCGTCCGCGAGCAGTGTGACCCGATCGCCTAAGCTGTGACGTATCAAGGGAGAATGACCATGTACTTGACGCCGCAACACATACTGCTCGCCGGAGCCACGGGACTGACGGGCGAGCACTTGCTTGATCGCTTGCTCAACGAACCCACTGTCAGCCGTGTGCTGGCTCCAAGTCGTCGGCCGCTTGCCGACCACCCTCATCTGGAAAATCCTGTTGGCGAGTTCAATTCTCTGCTGCCTGCACTTGGCGGCCAGGTAGATATCGCCTACTGCTGCCTCGGCACGACGATCAAGCAGGCTGGCTCACAGGAGGCTTTCACCGCCGTCGACAAAGACATGGTGGTGGCTTTCGGGGCTCGCGCTCGTGCGTTGGGTGCTCGTCATCTGCTGGTGATCAGCGCCGTCAATGCAGACCCTGAATCGAGCATCTTTTACAGCCGAGTCAAAGGAGAAATGGAAGAGGCGTTAAAGGCGCAGAACTGGCCACAATTGACTATCGCCCGGCCGTCATTGCTGATTGGCGAGCGTCAGGATCAGCGTCTGGTCGAGCAGTTGGCCGCGCCGCTGTCCAAATTGATCCCCGGCAAATACGGCGGCATCGAAGCCTTGGCACTGGCCCGCGCACTGTGGCGGCTGGCGTTGGAAGAGCAGGATGGGGTGCGGGTGGTGGAGTCTGATGAACTACGCAGATTAGGCAAGTGAGGATGTAACGGACCTGACGCGCACTTTCCAACGGCGCAAACCAATGTGGGAGCGGACCTGTCCGCGAATGCGTCAGTACAGCCGAAAGACCTCTATCGGATGTGCCGATCTCTTCGCGGACAGGTCCGCTCCCACATTGAATTTTGAATCCCGCTACAACCCACCCGTGGCCTGAAACCCCACGCCCAGCGCGGTTAGCAACGATAACGGCAGCAGCAGCGTATCGAGCAATGCGCTCCCCGGCAGATCCAGGCTCGGATATTTCGGAGCTTCGGTGCCGAAACGGTCCTTGGCGCAGCAACCGCCCTCCATCGCGTACAGATCCAGACGCGTGCCGGCGTAAACCACCGGCGCGCCCGGTTGGTTGGCGTCCAGCGTGCTGACCGTCGCGCAGCCGCTGGTCAGCACCAGACCAAGCGTGATGAAGATCAGTCGCTTACTCATCCGCGCCAAAGTGATGCTCCCCCCAACGTGGCAGCATGTCCTGGGGAATGTTCAGCAGGTTCAGAATCCGCGCCACCACGAAATCGATCAGATCATCGATGGTCTGCGGCTGGTTATAGAACCCCGGTGACGCTGGCAAAATCACTGCCCCCAGGTTGGACAGCTTGAGCATGTTCTCAAGATGAATACTGGAAAATGGCGCCTCCCTGGGCACCAGAATCAACTGACGGCGCTCCTTGAGCGTGACGTCTGCCGCGCGCTCGATCAGGTTGTTGCAGGCGCCGGATGCAATCGCCGACAACGTGCCGGTCGAACACGGCACCACCACCATCGCACTCGGCGCCCCGGAACCCGACGCCACCGGAGACATCCAGTCTTCCTTGCCATACACGCGAATCTGGCCGGCTTCGGCACCGGTGTATTCGGTCAGGAACGCCTGCATCATCTGCGGCTTGGGTGGCAGCGAAACGTCTGTTTCAGTGGCCAGCACCAACTGCGCGGCCTTGGAAATCAGGAAGTGCACTTCGCGGTCTTCGCGCACCAGGCAATCGAGTAAGCGCAGCCCATATTGCGCGCCTGATGCGCCGGTCATTGCCAGCGTGATGCGTTCCGGGCCGCTCATGTCAGCGCCTCGGCCAGCTTGCCGTGCAGACCGCCGAAGCCGCCGTTGCTCATGATCACCACGTGGGTGCCGGGCTTCGCCAGACCTTTCACGTGTTCAATGATGGCGTCCAGCGAATCGCAAACCACCGACGGCACCGAACACAGTGCAGCAGTGGCGGCCAGATTCCAGCCCAGATTCGCGGGCGCATACCAGATCACCTGATCGGCCTGGGTCACGCTTTCAGGAAGCCCGTCGCGATGGGCGCCGAGCTTCATTGAATTGGAGCGCGGTTCGATGATAGCGATGATCGGTGAGTCCCCGACCTTCTTGCGCAGGCCGTCGAGCGTTGTGGCGATGGCGGTCGGATGGTGGGCGAAGTCGTCGTAAATGGTGACGCCGCGTACGTCGGCGACTTTCTCCATGCGCCGCTTCACGCTTTTGAAAGCGCTCAAGGCTTCGACGCCCTGCTTGGGCACAACGCCGACGTGCCGCGCGGCAGCCAGTGTCGCGAGGGCATTGGCGACGTTGTGCTGGCCGGTCATGTCCCAGTCAACAGTGCCTTGCGTTACGCCGTCGAAGATCACTTCGAATTTCGAGCCGTCTTCGCTGAGCAACTTCGCCTGCCACTGACCGTCTTGGCCGGTGGTTTGCACCGGCGTCCAGCAGCCCATTTCAATCACCCGTTGCAGCGCAGGCTCTGTGGTTGGGTGAATCACCAGGCCTTCGCTCGGAATGGTGCGCACCAAATGGTGGAACTGACGCTCGATGGCGGGCAGGTCCGGGAAGATATCAGCGTGATCGAACTCAAGATTGTTGAGGATCGCCGTGCGCGGGCGGTAGTGAACGAACTTGGAGCGCTTGTCGAAGAAGGCGCTGTCGTATTCATCGGCCTCGACCACGAAGAACGGCGTATCGCCCAGACGTGCAGAAACCGCGAAGTTCTGCGGCACACCGCCGATCAAAAAGCCCGGCGCCATGCCCGCGTGCTCCAGGACCCAGGCGAGCATGCTGCTGGTGGTGGTTTTGCCGTGGGTGCCGGCAACGGCCAAGACCCAACGGCCTTGCAGCACGTGGTCTGCAAGCCATTGAGGGCCGGAGACGTAAGGCAGGCCTTTGTTGAGCACGTATTCAACGGCAGGGTTGCCACGGGACAAAGCGTTGCCGATGACTACGACATCTGGCGCCGGATCGAGCTGCGCTGGGTCGTAACCCTGGGTCAGCTCGATGCCTTGAGCCTGCAGCTGCGTGCTCATCGGCGGATAGACGTTGGCGTCGGAGCCCGTGACTTTGTGGCCCAATTCTTTGGCGAGCACCGCCAACGAGCCCATGAACGTGCCGCAAATACCGAGAATATGAATGTGCATGACCGACCTCTTAAAACATGGGCGCAGGTTAGCGTAGAGGCGGTGAATGCGCACGGGGCAATTGCTTGTCGCTTTTGATTCTGGCCGCAGGCCGTAGGAGTCCGGCTTGCCGACGATCTGCCGGGCATCGGCAGCAAAACGATGAATGCGGTGTGTCAGCGAAACCGGATTAGCCGCATTCAGGGCTGCTTCG
>NZ_JBSKHT010000005.1:83667-148483 GCF_057128745.1 Pseudomonas rosaeacicularis | reverse complement strand
TCTGCCGGGCATCGGCAGCAAAACGATGAATGCGGTGTGTCAGCGAAACCGGATTAGCCGCATTCAGGGCTGCTTCGCAACCCATCGCCTGCAAGCAAGGCTCCTACGCCTTCGGCAGAAGCGGATCTGCCTCGCTGACGAAGTCGAGTCCGACGCCTATCCGCTTCTGGCCGCAGGCCTAGGAGTTCGGCTTGCCGACGCTCTGCCGGGCATCGGCAGCAAAACGATGAATGCGGTGTGTCAGCGAAACCGGATTAGCCGCATTCAGGGCTGCTTCGCAACCCATCGCCTGCAAGCAAGGCTCCTACGCCCTCCGGGCAGAATAAAAAGCCCGCGCGCGATTAACTTATCGACTGATTCCGTGCTTTCGCAGCTTTCTATAGAGCGTGTTACGGCTGAGACCCAACTCGCGCGCGGCGTGGGTCATGTGCCACTTCTGGGATTGCAGGGTGGCGATCAGGGCGGCACGCTCGGCGTCGTCGAGTGGCGAATCGGTCGTTTCGGCAATGGGGGTTACAACGCGCTCCCGCCGAATGGCCAAAGGCAAATCCTCCAGGCCAATCCGCCCGTGCTCACACAACGCCGCCAGCGTGCGCAGAACATTGCGCATCTGACGCACGTTGCCTGGCCAGTTGAAGTCGAGCAAAGCCTCACGCGCCTCCCCATCGATGACGACAAGATACCCGGCCGTTTCTTCCTCCAGCAGAAAATCCAGCAGCTGCGATTTGTCACTTCGTTCGCGCAGTGCCGGCAAGCCGATTTCCAGGCCGTTCAACCGATAGTAGAGGTCCTCTCGAAAGCTGCCGTCCTCCACGCGCCCGAGCAAATTCCGGTGGGTCGCGCTGATTATTCGCACATCCACCGCTTGAGGTTCGCCGCCGATGGGCACTACCAAACGATCTTCCAGCACCCGCAACAACCGTGTTTGCAGCGTCACCGGCATATCGCCGATCTCATCCAGAAACAACGTACCGCCATCGGCCTGTTGCAGCTTGCCGCGCATGCCCTCCTTGCGCGCACCGGTAAAACTGCCGCCGCGATAACCGAACAGTTCGCTCTCGATCAGGCTTTCCGGGATCGCCCCGCAGTTGAGCGCCACGAACGGCTTGCCTGCGCGCTGACTGCCTTGATGTACAGCCTTGGCAAACGCCTCTTTGCCACAACCGGTTTCGCCGTTGATCAGCAACGGCACATCGCGCTCGAACACCCGCAACGCCCGTCGGAAGTCCGTTTGCAGAGCTGCGTCCCCCATACAAATACCGGTCGGACGGGGCGTGGGAAAAACCTTTTCAAGGGACGGGGCCTTCGCCGCCGGACGCAGTTGCTCACGCGCCGCCCCACGCACCAGCGCGAAAAATCCTCGTCCGTCCCGAGTCCGCAGCGGCCAACTGGCAGCGGCGTCGGGACTGGCGCGGCTCATCAACTCATCCAGCGAGCAATCGAACAGCGCTTCCACCGGCTGCCCTATTAAATCGTCTCGGCCAAGGCTCAAGAGATTCAGCGCGCTCTGATTCAGCGCGCAAACCCGGCCTTCACCGTCAAATGCCAATAGCCCCTCACTGAACAGCCCCACGGAGCCTGCCTGCAAATGAAAGCGCAGCAGCCGCTGACCGTCGAAATGGCGCAGGAAATAATTGCTCTCGATCATCTTCGCCGACAGGTTGACCAGCGCCATAGTGTGAAACTGGCTCTGCCGCGAGACATCGTGGCGTGCCGAGGACACGTCCAGCACGGCGAGCAAATGCCCATGTGGATCGAACACCGGGCTGGCCGAACACGTAAGCCCGGTGTGACGCCCACGGAAATGCTCATCGCGATGGATAGTCAGCGGCTGACGCTCGACGAGGCAGGTTCCGATGCCGTTGGTGCCCTCGCGCGCTTCACTCCAGTCGGCGCCCAACCACAGCCCGGCGCGCTCGAAGATCTTTCGCTCGCCCGGCTCAGTCACGCAATTGAGGATCACGCCACGGGCATCGGTCAGCAGCACGGCATTTCCCCCGGCCAGTTGCTGATGCAGGCTGTTCATTTCGGCGCCTGCGATTTTCAGCACTTGCTGTAAACGCTCGCGACTTTCCAGCACGCGCGCGTGTTCGAGCACGGTCGGCGCCATGGGTTGGGCGGGGTCGAGATGGTAGTCCTGCAGACAGCGTAACCAGGAGCGAACGATGGAAGGATCGCTACCGGGGCCGTATTGATGTGCCTGGCCTTGAGCAACGGTCAAAACCTGCTGGGCATGGCGAATCAGGTGATTGCTCTGCACTTTTTATTGTTCTCCGGAGGAGTCGCGACCAGCATCCTCCTCGTCCCCGGCCAATGCAATGCTCCTAAAGACGCAAGCGGACGAACTGTCCCGGATTCGATACAAACTGTCACTCGCCCTGCATCGGCTTTGTTACAACAACCCCATCTTCGATCCGTCAGCCCCGCTCAAACGCCCGAATTCATTGACCCGCGAGGCACTGGCCCGGCCTTTGCTCTACGCTTGTATCAAGCGCAGCTCTCTATAACGCAGCAGCGCGTTATCCCCAGACAATCACAAGAGCAAGGAGATATTCACCATGCGTTACGCCCATCCCGGTACTGAAGGCGCACTCGTTACCTTCAAAACCAAGTACGGCAACTACATCGGTGGCGAATTCGTCGCACCGGTCAAAGGCCAATATTTTGAAAACACCTCACCCATCACCGGCAAACTGATCGCTGAGTTCCCTCGCTCTACTGCCGAAGACATCGACAAGGCCCTCGACGCCGCACATGCCGCCGCCGATGCGTGGGGCAAGACCTCAGTGCAGGAGCGCTCGCTGACCCTGCTGAAAATCGCTGATCGCATCGAACAAAACCTGGAAGTGCTGGCGATCACCGAAACCTGGGACAACGGCAAGGCTGTGCGCGAAACCCTCAATGCCGACATCCCGCTGGCAGTCGATCACTTCCGTTATTTCGCTGGCGTATTGCGCGCCCAGGAAGGAAGCGCTGCCGAGATCGACGGCAACACCGTGGCGTATCACATTCACGAGCCGCTGGGGGTGGTTGGACAGATAATCCCGTGGAACTTCCCGATCCTGATGGCCGCGTGGAAGCTGGCGCCAGCCTTGGCTGCCGGTAACTGCATCGTGCTCAAACCGGCAGAGCAAACGCCGCTGGGCATTACCGTGCTGATGGAACTGATTGGCGACTTGCTGCCCAAAGGCGTGCTGAACGTGGTGCAAGGCTATGGCCGAGAAGCCGGTGAAGCGTTGGCCAGCAGCAAGCGGATCGCCAAGATCGCGTTTACCGGTTCCACGCCGGTGGGTTCGCACATCATGAAACTGGCTGCCGACAGCATCATCCCGTCTACCGTTGAACTGGGCGGCAAATCGCCGAACATCTTCTTCGAAGACATCATGAGCGCTGAGCCTGAGTTCATCGACAAAGCCGCTGAGGGCGTGGTCCTCGCGTTCTTCAACCAGGGCGAAGTCTGCACCTGCCCGTCTCGCTGCCTGGTTCAGGAGTCGATCTACCCGCAGTTCATGGAAGTGGTGATGCAGAAGGTCCTGAAGATCAAGCGCGGAGACCCGCTGGACACCGACACCATGGTCGGCGCGCAGGCATCGCAGCAGCAGTTCGACAAAATTCTTTCCTACCTCGACATCGCGCAGGGTGAAGGCGCCGAGCTGTTGACCGGTGGGAAAGTGGAGAAGCTGGAAGGCGATTTGTCGACTGGCTACTACATCCAGCCGACGCTGCTCAAAGGCAACAACAAGATGCGCGTGTTCCAGGAAGAAATCTTTGGCCCGGTGGTCAGTGTCACGACCTTCAAGGACGAAGCGGAAGCCTTGGCCATTGCCAACGATACCGAGTTCGGCCTGGGCGCTGGCTTGTGGACCCGCGACATTAACCGCGCCTACCGCGTAGGGCGTGCGATCAAGGCGGGCCGGGTGTGGACCAACTGCTACCACCTGTATCCGGCGCACGCGGCCTTCGGTGGCTATAAAAAATCAGGCGTGGGTCGTGAGACCCATAAGGTCGCGCTTGAGCATTATCAGCAGACCAAAAACCTGTTGGTCAGCTACGACATCAACCCGCTGGGCTTCTTCTAAAAACGCTTGAGTGATGGACTGCCAATGGCCTCTTCGGAGGCCATTGGTGTTTCTGAAACAACCCAAACCGTGCAGGAGCGAGGCTTGCCCGCGAAGCTGGCGACGCGGAGTGTCAGGCAAACCACGTCGTTAGCTTCGCGGGCAAGCCTTGCTCCTACACAATCACGATGCGCCAAAATGGAACGCGCGCCGTCTGCGGATGGATAGCCGCAGCCCGCAAATTGGCGCTCTGCACCGCGATGGAGTATTAATTGCTTACATTGCTTCTCACAGTCGGCGGCTACATTCAGCGCCGAGATACTACGCCTGGATCACATGCGTTCGGGCGGCAAGGAGAACCTGTATGGCAACCTTTTCCCACTCTGTCGGCGCGCAGACTTACCGCTTCGACAGCCTCAAGGACGTCATGGCCAAGGCCAGCCCGGCGCGCTCAGGGGATTTTCTGGCGGGCGTGGCGGCGACCAACGATGCCGAGCGAGTGGCTGCGCAAATGGCGCTGGCCGATATCCCGCTCAAGCATTTCCTTGAAGAAGCGCTGATCCCCTACGAAACCGATGAGGTCACCCGGCTGATCATCGACACCCACGACACCCTGGCGTTTGCCGCTGTCAGTCATCTGACCGTGGGAGGATTTCGCGACTGGCTGCTCAGTGATCACGCCAACGAAACCAGCCTGCGCGCCCTCGCCCCCGGCCTGATTCCGGAAATGGCTGCCGCCGTATCCAAGATCATGCGAATTCAGGACCTGATTCTGGTGGCGCAGAAGATTCGCGTCGTGACTCGGTTTCGCAACACTGTTGGCCTGCGCGGTCGACTGTCCACGCGCCTGCAACCTAATCACCCGACTGACGAACCTTCAGGCATTGCCGCGAGCATTCTCGACGGCCTGTTGTATGGCAACGGCGACGCCATGATCGGCATCAACCCGGCCACTGACAGCACCTCGTCCATCGTGGCCCTGCTGGAAATGCTCAACGCGATCATCCAGCGCTACGAGATCCCGACTCAGGCCTGCGTGCTGACCCACGTCACGACATCGATTGAAGTGATCAACCGAGGCGTGCCCGTGGATTTGGTGTTTCAGTCGATCACTGGCACCGAAGCCGCCAATACCAGCTTCGGTATCAACCTGAGCCTGCTACAGGAAGGTTATGACGCAGGCCTGAGCCTCAATCGCGGCACGCTGGGGCAGAACCTGATGTATTTCGAGACCGGCCAAGGCAGCGCGCTGTCTGCCAACGCCCACCATGGGATAGATCAACAGACGTGCGAGACGCGAGCCTACGGCGTGGCGCGCCATTTCAATCCGTTTCTGGTGAACACAGTGGTGGGTTTCATCGGCCCCGAGTACTTGTACAACGGCAAACAGATCATTCGTGCAGGGCTTGAGGATCACTTCTGCGGCAAATTGCTGGGCGTGCCAATGGGCTGCGACATCTGTTACACCAATCACGCCGAAGCCGATCAGGACGACATGGACACGCTGCTGACGTTACTGGGCGTGGCCGGGATTAACTTCATAATGGGCATCCCCGGCTCGGACGACATCATGCTCAATTACCAGACCACTTCGTTTCACGATGCGCTGTATGCCCGGCAAACCCTCGGCCTGCGTGCTGCGCCAGAATATGAGGCGTGGCTTGAGAAAATGGGCATTTTCACCCAGGCCGACGGGCATGTGCGTTTCGGCGATGCGCTGCCGCCCGCGTTCCGCCAAGCGTTGGCGCACTTGGCATGAGCAAACAACCTATGGATGAAACGAACGATCTGACGCAAAAAACGGAAAACCCTTGGCTGGACCTACGCCGCCTGACCCCGGCGCGCATCGCCCTCGGTCGCACCGGGACAAGCATCCCGACCAGCGCGCAACTGGATTTTCAGGCCGCCCATGCGCAGGCGCGCGACGCTGTGCATTTGCCGTTCGAGCATGCAGCCATCATCGAATCACTCGCCGCCAAGGGCCGAGAATCCTTGTTTCTCCATAGCGCAGCCGTTGACCGCAACGCTTACCTGCAACGTCCGGATCTAGGCCGCAAACTGGATGAGGCCTCTGTTCAACTTTTGACCGACTACGTCCAGGTACATCCCGGCGGCGTTGATTTAGCCGTGGTTGTGGCGGATGGCTTGTCGTCGCTGGCCGTGCATCGCCACACACTGCCGTTTCTTGAGCGTATGGAGGAACAAGCCAACGCGGAGGGGTGGACGCTGTCGCCGGTTATTTTGGTGGAACAGGGCCGGGTCGCCGTCGCTGATGAGATCGGCGAACGGCTCGGAGCGAAAATGGTGGTGATCCTCATCGGCGAACGCCCCGGTCTCAGCTCACCTGACAGCCTGGGGTTGTACTTCACTTACGCGCCGAAAGTCGGGCTGACTGACGCCAGCCGCAACTGTATTTCCAACGTACGGCTGGAAGGCCTGAGTTACGGCATGGCGGCGCACCGGCTTTTGTACCTGATGCGTGAGGCGTGTCGCCGGCAATTGTCAGGCGTGAGCCTCAAGGATGAGGCCGAACTGCAGACGCTGGAGTCAGACGTGGCGGGCAACGCAGCCGGAAATTTCCTGCTGGCCGGCCCGAACGATTGATCGTCGGTTGGATTGCCCTTTCTAAAAGGCTTAGGCAAAGTCGGCGGTGTCTGCGCAGGAGCCAGGCATGCCCACCCCCATTCATGTTTTTTTGAAAATGAAGCCGAGGCCCAACCATGCGGATCGTTCAAGCCACCCTGGAGCATCTGGACCTGCTGACTCCGCTGTTCGTCAAATACCGAGAGTTCTATGGTGAGTTGCCTTTTCCCGACTCATCCCGCGCGTTTCTGGAAAAGCGCCTGCGCCGCGACGAGTCAGTGATTTACCTGGCCCTGCACGATGACGACGACAGCAAGTTGTTGGGCTTTTGCCAGCTTTATCCGAGCTATTCGTCTTTGTCGCTCAAGCGCGTGTGGATCCTCAATGACATTTACGTGGCTGAGGACGCGCGTCGCCAGTTGGTTGCCGATCACCTCATCCAGAAAGCCAAGAAGATGGCCAGGGAGTCCCAGGCGGTGCGCATGCGGGTTTCAACCAGCAGCAATAATGAAGTGGCGCAGAAGGTGTACGAGTCGATTGGTTTCAAAGAGGACACGCAGTTCAAGAATTATGTGTTGCCGATCAGCGAGGGTTGATAGATCGCCTCTGTAGAGCGAACTTTTTCGCGAGGCGGTGTCTCTGACTATCCGCATCGCATTGCTCGCCAACAAGTTGGCTCCTACAGATCAATGTGATCAGGCGTTTCCCTACCAAATGTTTCAAAGCACATGCGGACCAGCGACATGATGTTTCTTGCCCCTATAATGCCGCCCATGTAACGCCTCATTTCGACCCGCACGTGACCCTGATCGGGTCTCCTCACCCAGGTGCCGTACATGGATTTCAACCCGCTGGACCTTATCCTTCATCTCGACGTTTACCTTGATTTACTGGTTACCAACTACGGCACCTGGGTCTACGCGATTCTGTTCCTGGTGATTTTCTGCGAGACAGGCCTGGTGGTAATGCCTTTCCTGCCGGGCGATTCTTTGTTGTTCATCGCCGGCGCAGTAGCTGCGGGCGGCGGTATGGACCCTCTCCTGCTGGCAGGATTGCTGATGGCGGCGGCCATTCTTGGC
The DNA here is from genome assembly GCF_057128745.1 of Pseudomonas rosaeacicularis. NCBI lineage: Bacteria > Pseudomonadati > Pseudomonadota > Gammaproteobacteria > Pseudomonadales > Pseudomonadaceae > Pseudomonas > Pseudomonas rosaeacicularis. The sequence goes on along the minus strand of NZ_JBSKHT010000005.1, from coordinate 140,763 downwards.
GACAGCACCAACTACATCATCGGGCGCACCGCTGGCGACAAGCTGTTCAGCAATCCGAACTCGAAAATCTTCCGCCGCGACTACCTGACCCGCACTCACGAATTCTATGATCGCCATGGCGGCAAAACTGTCACCCTGGCGCGCTTCCTGCCGATCATTCGCACCTTCGCGCCGTTTGTGGCTGGCGTGGGCAAGATGCACTATCCGCGCTTCCTTGGTTTCAGCGTGCTGGGTTCGGTGCTGTGGGTCGGCAGTCTGGTAGCGCTGGGTTACTTCTTCGGCAACATCCCGTTCATCAAGAAAAACCTCACCCTGCTAGTGCTGGTCATCATCCTCATCTCGCTGCTGCCAATGATCATCGGCCTGGTCCGTGGCCGTACCAGCCGGTCCGCCGACGCGCGCTGAGCCATGTGGTCGCTTGGCGGCTGGCTCAAACGTCGCACCCTCGCACGTCATCCGGTCTCTGCCGAACTGTGGAGCCGGGTGCGTGAGCGACTGCCGATCCTTGACGGCTTGAGTGCCGAAGAGGATCAGCGTCTGCTGAACGGCTGCATCCTTTTCCTGCACAGCAAAACGCTGACGGCGCTGGACGGCGTCGAGCTGGATGACGAATCACGCCTGTTTCTGGCGGCTCAAGCGCAACTGCCGTTATTGGCGCTGGATGATTTGAACTGGTATCAGGGTTTTCACGAAATTGTCCTGTACCCCGATGATTTCATCAGCCCGCAGAAGCACCGTGACGCCAGCGGCATCGAACACGAGTGGGACGGCGAGCACAGCGGTGAGGCCTGGTCGCAAGGGCCGGTGATTCTGGCGTGGGCCGGCGTGCTGTCGAGTGGCGGCTGGGAAGCGTACAACCTGGTCATTCACGAACTGGCGCACAAGCTGGACATGCTTAACGGCGACGCCAACGGCATGCCGCCACTGCACAAGGGTATGAAAGTCCAGCAATGGACCGGGGCGATGCAAAGCGCATACGACGATCTCAACTGCCAACTCGACGCCGACCCCGATGCCGAAACCGCCATCGATCCATACGCTGCTGAAAATCCAGGCGAGTTCTTCGCGGTCACCAGCGAATACTTCTTCAGCGCCCCGGATTTACTGGTCCACGCCTACCCCGCCGTTTACGAACAGCTCAAAGCCTTCTATCGGCAGGACACCCTCGCCCGACTGACGGCACTTCAACGGGAAAACCCGGTCTATCAGGCTCATACCAACGTCTAGAAGACGTCGAGCCGCATGGCAACCCTTCTGGAATATGCCTATAATCCGGCCCACTTTTTGGCGTTCGACGCCAGATTCTGACTGGTCAACAAAGGGGGCACTGCCCAATGAGCTACAGCAAGATTCCGGCTGGCAAAGACCTGCCGAATGACATCTACGTCGCAATCGAAATCCCGGCTAACCATGCCCCGATCAAATACGAAATCGACAAAGACAGCGACTGCCTGTTCGTTGACCGCTTCATGGCCACCCCCATGTTCTACCCGGCCAACTACGGTTTCATCCCCAACACTCTGGCTGACGACGGCGACCCGCTCGACGTGTTGGTCGTGACCCCTTATCCGGTCACTCCAGGTTCGGTCATCCGCGCCCGTCCAGTTGGCATACTGCACATGACCGACGACGGCGGCGGCGATGCCAAAGTCCTCGCAGTCCCACACGACAAGCTGTCTCAGCTGTACGTTGATGTGAAGGAATACACCGATCTGCCGCCACTGTTGCTGGAACAGATCAAGCACTTCTTCGAGAACTACAAAGACCTCGAAAAAGGCAAATGGGTGAAGATCGAAGGCTGGGGCGACGCAGAAGCAGCCCGCACCGAGATCATGAAATCGGTTGCTGCCTACAAAGGCTGATCCGATTCGCTGCCTGCTCGGCATCCGCTTCGGGTGTCTGGCAGGCTGCATTCCACGCGTTTTTTGCAGTGCGGCGCAAAAAACCACTGTTTAAATGTTTAAAAAACTCTCGCTTTAAACACATCGTTTATTCGGATTTATGCCTTAGCGGTTTCTGCAACTCGCCCCAAGCGCCCCCTGATAAATCAAGTGAATGGAAAGGCTCTATATCAACAGTCTTCCACTAGACGTCGCCAAAGCCTGCGCAATTAAAAGAAAACCGCACTGTTGACCAAAACAGCAACAGCTACGGAAACACCCTACAAGTGCAACTTACAGCCGTAAGTTATCCGCACAGCCATAACGTTGACGCCCCTCGCATTTGAACACTTCGTTCATTTAAACAGCCTTGAAGCCCCCGTAAACTTGATCCCATGAATACATCAGGTGATCGACTACGCGTCCTATTGCGGGAGTGCCAACTCTCTGCCACAGACTTCGCCGCCAACCGCAAGGTGACGCCGCAACACGTAAATAATTGGTTCAAGCGCGGCATCCCAATAGCGCGCGTGGAGGAAGTTGCCCAACTGCTCAGCGTCAACCCTCACTGGCTGCGCACCGGCTGCGGCCCCAAACATCCGGGAGAGGCCCGCGTGAAAAGCCAACCCACGCCCGCCCCCGTCCACCGAACACGCAACGAACGAAGCAACGCCCGCGATCAACTTGAACTGCCGGTCTACAACGAGCAGCAAAAACAAGGTGCCAGCCGCACCGCCGTGAGTGAAATCCCCAACCACAAGATTCGGCTGTCACGCCGAGTCCTCGACGCAATGGACGTCGAACTGCATAACGCCATCTGTATTGCCATGGCTGGCAGCAGCATGGCCGACAAGATCCAGGACGGCTCGCTGATTGGCGTCGACCGGGGAAAAGTCCACGTCATCGACGGCGAAATCTATGCCCTCGAACACGACGGCATGCTGCGCGTGAAATACCTGTACCGCCTTCCCGGCGGCGGCTTGAGATTGCGCAGCCACAATGCCAGCGAATACCCCGACGAACTCTTTACCGCCGAACAAATTCAGGAACAACACATTCAAGTGCTCGGATGGATTTTCTGGTGGTCCACGCTCAATAACCGCCGCCATCCGGCCACTGTGCTGTGAATCCTGCCGGGTAGACATCAAGCGGCGGGATGATGGAAGAAATCCAGGCTGGGCAGACACGGCGAACATCAGTATCCTGTGCGCCTTTGTTTCATCACCCCTGCGCCACCCGCACAGGGATGACAGACCAGGCACCGGCCCACGGCCCGCCTTGGTTACCTCACAAGCGCTTTCCTGTAGAGCGCACTTTTGCAGGCGGGTGCGGTTAGCCAAAAACTAACCAAACCTGCCCACGAGAAGCCGGCCACAAGCCGGCTTTTTAATGTCTGGAGGATTGTCGTGGGCTGCCTATTCAGATTGGCCACATGAGTGAAGGTAACTGTGACAGCAGTGCTGACACTATTTGTCTTTGGCCTCCTCGCGAACGAGTCTGCCTCCCAATCAGTTTCTTGTACGCCTGATTTCCTCAATCAGAAGCAATTTCCGTGGGAGCGGACCTGTCCGCGAATAGGGAGGTAAATGCGCCGCATTTGTTTCGGTTGGAATTTTTTTTTGCGGGCAAGCGCACCCCTACAAAGCCTTACAAGCGCTTGCCATATCTTTGACACCCCCAAACCAACCACCAATCCTCCCCCCCATTCAAGCCATTAATTTGACTGGCCGTCCCATTCCTCTATGGTTGACCACGGCGAATGGATTCCCTGTTTTTCTGGAGTGCCATCCCTCGAGTTCTTTCAACTTCGACGATCAGGCCTCCCATGAATCCAGCCGTAGCCCATCCCGAGCGTGTCATTAAGTACCGGCCTGAAATCGACGGGCTTCGTTCGTTGGCGGTTCTGCCGGTGATACTGTTTCATGCGGGGTTTACGTTCTTTTCCGGCGGGTTTGTCGGTGTGGATATTTTCTTCGTGATCTCGGGCTACTTGATCACGTCGATACTGGCGGCGGAGATTGCTCAGGGAAACTTCTCGATCCTCAAGTTCTACGAGCGCCGTGCCCGTCGTATTTTGCCTGCACTGTTTTTCGTGATTATCACAACGGTGCCGTTTGCCCTGGCCTGGATGCTGGACAGCGATTTGCAGAATCTGGGACGCAGCATCATGTCGGTCGCGGTATTTGCGTCCAATCTGTTCTTCTGGCGCAACACGGATTACTTCGACCCCGCGGCTGGGGAGCAACCGTTGCTCCACACCTGGAGCCTGGCGGTCGAGGAGCAATATTATATTTTCTTCCCGTTGTTTCTCTTGCTGGCCTGGAAGCTCAAGAAGCCTGGTTTGACGCTGTTCATCCTGTGCATCACTTGCGTATCGCTGGCCTTGTCCGAGTGGGGCGCAACGTATCACCCGGCAATTAATTTCTACCTGTTGCCGACCCGGGCCTGGGAACTGTTGGCGGGCTCGCTGGTGGCGATGCTGCTCTTCAGCCGACCAAAAACTACAGCGCTGGCGCCTACGTTCAATCCATACAAAGCGGCGCTGGCGATCACCGGCGTCGGCATGGTGCTGTACTCGATTTTCGTGTTCGACGAATCAACGCCCTTCCCCAGCCTGTACACCGTGGTGCCGGTGCTCGGCACGTGCCTGATCATTCTCTTCGCCTCGCCCCAGTGCCTGACGGGCAAGGTGCTGTCGCTCAAGCCGATGGTCGCTATAGGGTTGGTGTCCTACAGCGCCTATTTATGGCATCAGCCGATCTTCGCGCTGTACAGGCTCTCGCCGCTTCAGTTGTCGGCGTATGACGAGGCTATCTTTCCGCTGCTGATCGTGACGGTGTTCGTCCTCGCGTGGATCAGCTGGAAATACATCGAGGCGCCGTTCCGCTACAAAAACCGCATATCCCAGGCCGGAATCTTCAAATGGGCCACAGCGAGCATCGTGTTGCTGCTGGCCCTCGGGGGGACCTTGAATGCTGTCTTCACGCCCAAAGTCGATCCGTTCGCGGTCAACGTGCAGGACTGTCCCGGCTACGACGCTGGCGGATCAGAGTTGGTGTGCAAGAAGATCGGCAACGGCAGCCGGCTGGTGGTGCTGTTCGGCGACTCCCATGTATTGCCGCTGATTGACGCCTTCACCGAAGACGCGGCCATGACGTACATGTTCATCTCGATCCCGGGCTGCCCGCCGCTGGTTGGGCTTGAACGCTATGACGGGATCGGCAACAGCTCCAACTGTGACAAACCTGGGCAACTGGCGGGATACGCCGATCAAGTCGCCAGCCTTCAACCGGAGAAAATCATCCTCGTGGGCCGCTGGACGCTTTACATGCATGGCTGGCAGAAAAAGAACGTGCTGCAGAAAAAGCATCATCTGTTGCAGCTCGAAACCGGGGAGAAAGGGCTGACGCCGCAGCAGGTCGTGGCAGCGGGCGTAGATGCAACGGTCAAGTTTTTCACCCGAACAACACCTTCGAGCAAACTGTTCATCGTTGAGCAGGTGCCCGATATCCAGATGTTTGGTCATGTCAAAGCGGTAGTCAGCGCATTGGGCGATAACGTACCGCGAACGGCCATTGATGCATGGGACCAGGGCGAGATGGCGATGTTGGACAATGAGTCCAGTGGCGGACTGCTAAAAGTCATCCGCACCAAACAGTATTTCTGCGACGCCACTACGTGCGAAATAGGCAAGGACAAGCGCTTCTATTATCTGGATGACAACCACCTCAGCGCATCGGGCGCGAAGTTGTTGAGCGAGCCTTTGAAGATGGCGATTGCAGACCAACCTGACGACGCTAGAACGTTGATCAAGCCCTGATTAAAAACCAAAAAAAACCCCGTACTTGTTTCCAAGGACGGGGTTTTTCAGGTTTAGGTAATACGAATCAACGATCACTGATGTGCGGCCCCCCTTTGCATGTCGATATAGAGGACGGGGGCATCAATACGCATTTTTATCGCGTTTCACCAGCATCAAGGCCGTTTTGATAATGATCATGATATCGAGCGATACACTCCAGTTCTCGATATAGAACAAGTCATGCTCAATGCGCTTGTCGAGTTTTTCCTGGGTATCGGTCTCACCTCGCCAGCCGTTGCATTGAGCCCAACCTGTGACACCTGGTTTTACACGGTGGCGCCTGGCGTAATCGCTCAACAAATCATGCAGCAGACACCCGCCCGAGTGCATGCCGGTCGCGTGAGGACGGGGCCCCACTAACGACATTGTGCCCATCAGCACGTTAAACAGCTGTGGCAACTCATCGATGCTGGTTTTACGAATAAAGCGGCCTACACGCGTTACCCGAGGGTCATCCGCCACCGTTTGCCTGGCGCCGCGCTGATCACCCCTGTCGGTGAACATTGAGCGGAATTTAAAGACCCTGATCGTCTCGTTGTTAAAACCGAAACGTTCCTGGATGAACAGCACCGGACCTTTGGACTCAAGCTTGATCGCCAGTGCGACGAAGGCCAGCACAGGGAAGAGCAAAACGATAGCTGTCAGCGACAGCACGACGTCTTTGATACGTTTGACGACCGCGTTCCACTCGCTGATAGGCCGTGCCTGAAGACTCAAAAAGTACGCGCCGCCTACTTGCAATACAGGGTGGTCAGCGTACATAAAGCCCAACTTGTCCGGGGCCAGGTACACGTCGACGCTCCAGGATGAAAATCGGCTCACCATCGCATCGATGCGAGCAGTTTCCTGCCACGGCACGGCAACGATCACCAAGTCGATACCGTGCTTGCGCACCATCTCGTCAGAAAGATCGATGGTGCCCAGCAGAGGCACTCCGGTGTTATTTTGCGGCAGATGGGTCACACGGTCGTCGAGAAAACCCACCAGATCAATGTTTTGGTCATTGAATCGGCGCATGTGCTCAACCACTTGCAGCCCTTCCTCGCCGGCGCCCAAAACCAATGCCCGACGCCGAAAAATGCTGCCGCGCGTGGCCTGAGAAGGTCGTGCGAAATACCACATCAGCATCAAACGGCTGCACAGTATGTAGAGCGAGAAACCCGCGAACCACGTAGTGACCCAGAGGCGCGAAAAACTCTCGGTCATCCTGAAAACAAAACCGATCAGCAAAAGCGCCCCGAACGCGAACACCAGCCCGCCAAACGTGATGAACGGCGCTCTGACCTGCTGTTTGAAGCGCTGCCATTCGTACTGGCCACTGGAAAAGCCAAAGATACTGAACGTTACCACCGCAATGACCACCGCCATACCGTAGCGAAAGTACGATGCAGGCCCATCTTCAACGTAATACTGCACGCCGAAATAGACGATCAGCGAGGTGAGCATCATCGCGATGATGTCAGTGAAATAAAGAAGGTAGTTGGCGTAGCTCTGTAGAACGGTTGGCGTACGCTGGAACGCTGATAGACCGTCCATAGGTCGTTGAACGTCGTTATCCATAGCAAGAGCACCTTAGAGATAGAAGTTAGATGTTTGAACTTTTCACCATGCACAAGCCCACCCCAAAACAAGCGGACACGCACTTGCCACAATGAAAACCCTTAAGCTAATTAAGCTGAACGGCAGCATCGAAGCGCATGTTCAGGATCTATCTGATATCAGTTTTTATGACAGCCAAAAGGCAGATTAGAGAGGCAGCGTAAACTCACTATTCATCGACTTATTCACGTGTCGAAATTTTCTAGCTGAAGTGACGAGTTTCACAGGGGAACTCAAGTTGCTCTTATTCAATAAAAATGTGCGCACCACAGAGTTTGATTTGCTGTGGGCTCCTGAGTGACCCACCCGGTAGACCGCCCCTGGGAAGGGCAGCGGAGAAAGGGGCGTGCCGTTCTCGATCATCAGGGCCTTGATAAACTTGTGACTGCCCAGCACCTCCTTTATGTACTCATCCGTCGCTTCGGCAAAGGAGCCGGGCAATTTCATGAGGCGCGCCTGAACAATGTAAGACGTGCCGCAGTACTCGTTGAATTCAGGATGCAGGAAAACCCAACGAGTGCCTTCGGACCAGACAAAACCATTATTGATGTACCAACCGTTGGAGAGCGGTTGTTGCGACACAAAGGCCGTGAGCTTGTTACTGAGGAAGTCGTCGTCATCAACGATCATGAAATAATCCGTTGGCGCAGCGTGCAGCATGCCCGCGAGGACCCGACGACCTTTGTCCAGACGCACAGCATCGTAAAATGCTGCACGGCCCGCGTCGCTCAATTCATGCAGCGGGTTGGGCTCAAAATCAACGCGCACAACCTGAATGCGTGACGGCAGCGGTGGCAACTCGGCGCCTTCATTCGCAACAATCACGGCGGCCCAATCGTCCCCCTGCTGGGCGACGATCGACTTAACAGTTTCCGAGATATTTCTTTTGTTCTGTTCCCAATCTTTTGAGTTGGCCGGATGCCTTACCGGTATAACAAAGGTTAATTTGAAAACCACGTTATATGCCTCTCTCGAAGATTGAACAGCCGGCAACCTGAACGATGGCTCAGGCACAGACAGGTGAGTTACTTTCCCGCCCGAAGCGCTTGGGCCAAGGTCTTGACCCCGGTGTGAGCCTCATCCAACACTTGAGTGTGCCTGTCCGGATCGATGCCTTGAGCCATGGCAGCAATAAAGGTTTCAACCACGTCTTCTGGTGAGGAGCGGCTTGTTTCAACAAAGAACGCATCGCGGTCCACGGACTTATAAAAGCTTTTCAATTTGACGTCCCACCCCAGGCCAACATGGGGAATCTTCAACGAGTACGCAGTGATGTTTGCGTGCATGCGGTGAGCGATCAGGCCGTCAAAACTTGAGATAACGCGATACAGCTCACCACCATTCAAGGGCCGTGGTGAAATTTCGCAACCCGGAACGCGACTGGCCACTTTCACCAGCACTTCTTCATCCTCAACGTCGCCATTGGTGAACAGGACCGGGGTGAAACCCTTGTCGATCAGCCGCAAAGCCACATCAGCGAAGAACGTAATCATCGCGTCCTCGGCGACGTCTTGGGCGCGGATGATGGCATTGACCATCTTGGAGTCGATCACGCCGACGCCGACGCGGCCGGTCAGTTGTCGCTCGGCGTTAGGGAGCGCCAGTCTTTCCGGGTAAACCCTTGAGGCCAGCAAACCAGGGTCACGGCAAAACTGCGGGTGAACGTCGGCATCCACGTAGGCGGTCCAGTGCTCAGCGGACAACCCGTCGCGCACAGAAACAAACCCAATCAGCGGCTGCTTGTGCAGCGCTTTGCGCAACAGGCGACCGGAATGAGCAAGCCAGGTTTTCTCGCTCGACACACCGACCGCGTAGAACGAAACCTGAACATTCAGGCGCCGCGCCAAACGCATGATTGAATACAGCCGGGCCGGAAAATAAGAAGACGTCGCGGTGACGAGCTGCCCGCCGCCGATTACAAAGCGAGTGGTCTGGTCTGAAGGGGCTGCTGTGATATGCGCAGAGAGCCGACGATCAGTGCGCTTGATGTTTTTGATGTCTGCAATACGCGAGAGCAGCCAGCCTGGCATGACCTTTTTCAACGTGCCTTTGAGTTGCGCTTTGCCAGCGCCCTCGCTGACAGGGAAATCCGATTTGCCGTCAATGTCGATCGAACTCACGTTTGCCTCTGGCAAACATTTTCTGAGCTCGTGTTCCAGGCAGTCGGACAGGAGCCCGTCGCCTACGTTGGTGCTGTATTTGTCGTTGAAGATCAAAACATTCATCGAAGATTCCCTACATGACGGCCCGTTGAATGAGCCAGCCCACGATGCTTTGAAATAAATACGAAGTCCCAATCCTGGGCGCCTGAGACGGTGCAATCATGTTTCCCGTCGAAGTGTTTGCTTGAGCAGGGTAAGCACCTCAATCACGGCGCGGCGGTTGGTCAGCAGCATGGCCACCAGATAGATAAATACGCCCGCAGGAATGAGCAGTAAAAGCCGTAGTCCTGGGGAGAGTGCCGAGACTTGCAGAGCCAGAAGATAGACACACGCGCCCATCACTAACGATGAGACCAGGGGCGCAATAATGCATTTTAGATACGTCGTCCAACTGATTCCGAGCAAGCGCAAGGTGGGCAGGATCGAGAGCGGTGAGAACAAGATTGTCTTGACCAGAAAGCCGCTCGTAAGGGCGATAAGTCCATGCCGAGCCAGCGCGAAAAACAGGATGAAGTTTCCCGCCCCGCTAATGAGCGTAATGCTGGTTTGCCAATGGGCCTTGCTGAACACCATCAAGATGTTCGAGTTGTACTGGGACAGTGCAGTGACGAAAGCGCTCAGCGAGAGGAAGGCCAGGACCGGCGCTACATCCGCCCACTTCGCTCCCAACAGCACATACACAACGTCCGGGGACAGCGCGGCGATCCCGACGTACAAAGGCCCGGTTATGCAGATGCTCAGGTAAACGCATTTTAAATAGGCTTCGCTTGACCGTTTCGGGTCATCCCGAAGTGCCGCCTGGATAGGCAGGGCTACAGAGTTCAGCGAACTGGAAATCATCAGCCACATGGCAACACTGATGCGCTTTGCCGCATTGAACACCCCGGTTTGAGCAGCGCCGAGGTAGTAGGAAGCAAAGAACACATCGCTTTGCATACTGACGAATGAAGCAGCGGCAGATAACGACACATGGCGCGAATGGTGAAGCACTGAAGCGACGTCTTTCCACGTCGTGTTGAGACTGGGCTTCCAACGAGTGGTCAGCCATAAGGTGGCGGTCCCGACCAGCGAGGTCACTAACTGTTGAGCGATCAGACTCAGCAAGCCAAACCCCTGGATCGCCATGCCGATACCGATCGCGCCACCGATTGAAATCGCCAGCAAGGACCGTACGGCGAGGACCTTGAACATCAGTTGTTTCGTCAGCCAGGCCTCATGTGTCTTCGACAACCCAGTGGTGAACAGCAGAATGCTGGTCCACTGCAGTGAGGGTGCGATCTCGCTGTTATCCAAAAGCCGGGCAATGGGCTCGGCGAGTAGAAACAGCACCAACGCCCCGACTGCACCACTGGCCAGCATCAGGACGAACGCCGCGTTGAATGTCGCGTCCCCGGTGTCTCGCCGGGAAACAATCGATGCCGCCACGCTTTCAATGCCTATCTGGCGGAACGCCTCCACCAGAAGCAGGCACACAGCCATGATGCCGAACGCTTCTTTTGAAACAAATCGAGCAGTCACCAGAAAAACAAGCAGCGCAAGAATCTGCGCAACCGACTGGTTGATGATGGACCAAAATGCGCCCCGGCCAATTTTATTGGCGGTGAAATTAGCTGACATAAGGACCTGTTGATATGAGTGGAAACATCGAACGGACGCGTTCGCGAGGATGCCGCGACAACCCTAAACAGAATCAGGACAAGAACATTTGCTCAGTCACTTTTTCCCAATTCATGACTTGGGAGCGATCAATGGACTTGCGGTCATACGCTATTGCGCTTTCGAACGCAGAGACCAGTGACGCCTCGTCTGCATCGGGGTGAAACGATTGCACGTGATCACGGCCGGCTGCTGCGAAATGAGGCGCAACGATCGGTAACTGACAGTACGTGTACTGGACCATTTTCAAACTGGACTGGCTGATATAAGCAACACTGGGTGCGTCTCGATAAGGCGCCAGACCGATGTCGGAGTAAAGCAGATAAGGCACCAGATCCGAAAACGGACGCTCGCCATGCTCGATGACATTATCAAACGGTTTGGTCAGGTGAGACTTCTTGCCGAACACGTGAAATGTCCAGTCCGGAAACCGCCCGGCAAGCGTTTCAATCACAATGGGATTGAAAAGCATGTCGCCAACACTGATCGCATTCTTTGAAGTTTTGAATGGATTACTCGCCGGCGCATCGAAGACTTCGGTATCCAGCCCAGGCGGCACGTAGGTGATGGGCGCGCTGGCCGGAAAGCTTTCCTGCATGACAGCGGCAGGCACTCTGATCGAGTTAAACAGCGGGAGCGATGCTTTCTCTGCTTGAAGCACCATGGGATGAAACGTCAGTGTTTCCAACAGATCGCTGACGCTGTAGATGAACTTTGCCTTGGGCGCCAGCTTGGCGAACAGGCTGACCAGCATCAGACCCACACCGCTTTCTATGACCACGATATCCGCCTGCCGCACCCGATCCTTGACGGCCGTCGGAACGAGACTTGGATAGATCGAAAACACCGGAGCGGTGATGCTGTCGAGCTTTTTGTTGCCCAGGCTGAAGGGATGAACGACAGGCCGCCAGACGTATTTCTGGACGAGATCAGACATTCGAATCCAGGTATTGAACGGACGACTGAAATGCCGGCTGTTTTTCTTCATGCCCGTGGCGTAGCTCAAACCAACGGTCATGAAGTCGACGTGGATTCCTTTCCTTTCCAGACAGTCCGCCCAGAAATGGAAATCTACTTTTCGACCTGCGCTTGCATCATGTCCTGAGACAAAGAAGACATTCATGGACTACGTTCCTGTGAACCTTCGGCTTGTTCATAACCCAGTAAAAGCAGCGAATTATTTGTTGGCCACCAGGTAGTAAAAGAACTTGGGGATGCCCAGCAAATAACGCCGGAACAGTCGTTGCGGCTCCCTGATCAACCTGAATAGCCACTCAAGGTTCAAGCGACGCATGAACTGGGGCGCACGATCAAAGCGCTCGGCCTGGAAGTCGATGATTGCCCCGCCGCACACCACGAGAATCGGACCATTCACGGCCTCGCGCAACCGACCGGCAAGGTGTTCTTGCTTGGGCATCCCCATGGCGAGAACGACGATGACGAGCACGTTTTTACGCGACCACCTCTTCAGATACTTCAGGTATTTCTCTTCACTGTGGAAGCCGTGCAAAGTGTGGCAGGCCTGCCCTTCCATCAACTTCTGCGTCCCCGCTTCGAGCCACGGAGACTGGGTACCAAATACGAAATAGTCGATCTCGATCGGGCAGTCATGCGCCTTCTTGATAAGCTCCGGGATAAAGTCCGTTCCGTTCAGATTCGCGCCAGGCTCAAGCTTGTTCCAGCGGCACGCAAGCTTGATCCCCACCCCGTCGCGCAGCAGATAATCGATATTTCCAAAACTTGACAGTACGGACTGTTCTTCCGCGGCCAAGTTGTAGCCATATTGATTCAAGAACCCGAGAACTTTTTGTTCCTTGGTGCCTAGCAGCTCGTCAATAAATGTATCGAGGTTATCGTCTTCTATTATATGAAGCCTATCGATAAGCGCTGACGCTGTTCTCAAGGGTGCTTTCGTATACATTGAAGATTTCCTCTGCCACAGTGGTCCACGAGAATTGTTTGGCATACGATGCCGCGCTTACTGCTGCTGAAGGAGACCATTCACTTATAAGCATCTCGTATTTGGACTTGAAGCTGGACGGACCAACATTAAATATCTGTCCGACTCCAGAGTCATTGACGAAATCCTTAAACGAAAGTGGCTCCTCAGCCAAAAACGGTACATGTCCATATGACATTAATTCCACGACGCCCAGCCCAAAACCTTCATATTCTGAAGCGCTTACTGTGAATTTCGAGTTGACAATATGATCAGCTATTTCTTCGTCATTGATATCGAAGATGAGTTTCACTTTGTCATCACAACCCAAACGCTGTACCAGTGACGTTAACTCTGCTGCATCCCCGGTTTTGCTTCGCCCGATGATTTTCAAGAGTCCCGCCGGGTGTTCGAGCTTTGCAAAGTTTTCGATCAGCCAGGGCAAACGCTTGTTTTCACTGAACCGTCCCAGGTAAACCAGATCGTCGACGGGTGCAGATCCATTCGACGTACCTGCTCCGAACTTTTTCACCCGTATCCCGTTGTTCACCATCTGGGCACGCCGCGAGATCGGAGCGAACACCGAATAATCGTTGGAGCTGTTGCAAACAACTGCCTCAACACCACCCAGCGTCCAACGTGTGATGACTTCGAAGAACACTTTCTTTATCCACTGATTTTTCCGCGTGTGGAAAAACCCGCCATGGGTCGACAGCACCAAAGGCGCTGTGAGTCGTCCGAGCCTACGCATGAGCGACAAATAATCGATGAAGAAATCAACCGCATGAACATGGACGACGTCCATCTGGTTCAGTAATTCAAGATTTGGCCTGCATAGGGGATAACGCTTTGATCCTTTCCAGGGAAGTCTTAGTACCTTGATGCCCTGATGTTCTTCAGTATCGGAAAGTTTGTTTCCCGTCTGAAAATCGGAGTCCAATGTGAGCACGATGACTTCATGACCTGCCGAGCGCTGCTCCTTTGACAAGTTAAGGACGTAGTCCTCAAGACCGCCGACGCTTGGATAAAACTGTCTCACAATATGAACAATTTTCATGGAGAACCTTTATCAGTCGAAGTAATTCGCTCGAGGGAAAGAGGCGCATCTTATGCAGCAGTTTTAATGAACCTGTCAGGTCGCTTGAACAGTGGTCCGGACATGAGCCCTACTAACAACCAAAGCGGCGCACCTGTTTTCATCGAAAAGATAGCGGTACCGGACACCAGCAAATTCATGAATATGTAAAGCGACAGTGCGTTGGCACAGCGTCGGCGTTCTGGCGTGTTCTGCGGGACGATGAAACAAACAAAAAGCCAGTAGGCGATGAAGCCAATGATAGTGGCTGTGGAAATCAAATAAGGATAACCACTGTCCAACAGTGCGCCGGTGGCACCGACGTTATTACCGAAGTATTCACCTAACGGCATATTGAACAGGAAGTCGCCCGTCTTTGACGTTCTCCCGACGAAGGTATCGGAATGATCAAGAGGGAACGCCAGATACACCATCACCGCAATTGCCATGATGATCGGCGCCAAAAACGTATTTGAATACTTTGGCACCTTGGGATACAGGAAGTAACCCACCAACGAGAGCAATGTCAGAATAGAAGTCATGCGAGTGTTGTTCGATACGATGATCAACAGCACAACTGCAATGTGCAGCACACGTTGCTTTGGAGCGATGTATTTCCACAGCGATACCAGAAAAATCCCTGTGACGGCTGCGTAATTGGCCAACGACACCTGCTCCAGAAAAATGGAAGAGGTGCGAGGACCGTCGAATATCCCGTAAGAAAAACGCCCCTTGAAACCCAATGCGTTATTGAACAGCCCGGTCTCGTTGTACTTGAACTCAACCATGCCCCGGGTATTGATGAAGTACTGCGCCGGCTTGAGCAACGCTGCGTATTGGGTCACCGATGAAACTTCCAGGATCAACACTGCCAGCACCAACACGCTGCAGCAAAGGAAGGCTGCCATCACCGTTTCACGTGACGACCTTCGACCCAGGCAAACAAATATCGAGACGATCAGTGCGTTTCGCAAAGCATCCACGAATACACGCTGGTTGATCATGCTGACCATGAGGCCGAGCAATACGAACAGGCAAACGAGATAAAGAACGTTTTTGTCTGCTTTCGCCAAGCCCCCTCGCAGGATCAAAAACAACCCAGCGAAAATGACCAATATCTCGGTGAGGGCAACAACGCCAAAATTCAGGCCGGCAGCATGCGCGTTTACGAAGGACAGCAGCGCGTTATAGCCGACGGCAAAAAACGTTAAAACCACCACACGCCGGTCGGCGACATCTGCTGTTGTATTCGGCGTGACGACGCCCTCAAAGGGTGCCGTTCGCGGCATTGAGCGCTCCATTGAATCGACTCCCGATTTGTTCTATCACTGCGCCTGCAGCTGAAGCAGGATGACGACACGACTTTTTAAGCGGGTCTTTTTTGGCTGTACCCGTGGTAGTCATAGAAGCCGTCAAATCGGTGGCCGTACTGCTTGGCCTTGTTGATGTCTACCTGGTTCACGATGATGCCGCGCACTGGAGCCTTGTGTTGTAGCAACTGTGCGATGCCTTTTTCGGTCAGCGAAATCGACGTAGCGCCAGATTTCACAACATAAATAACCGAGTGGGCCAGCGTGGAGATCACTTTCGTATCGCTCACCCCTTGGGTAGGGGATGAATCGATGATGACCCGCTTGTATTTGAGCTTGAGGGTTTCAAGCAGTTGAGCGAAGCGTTGCGACGCCAATTGCTCAAGTGGATTGCTGGTCGCGCTGCCTGCGCACAGCACGTCGATACCATCGATATGGCTTATGCACTGCTCCAGCGTGGCTTTGCCCTCGATCAGATCGGACAAGCCCGGCTTGTCAGCTGAAACGCCCAGTGCTTTTGCCAGGGATGGACGACGCAGATCGCCATCCATCAATAACACCGGCTCCATCTGGCCCAACGCCACAGCAAGATTGATCGACACGGTGGTTTTGCCCTCACCCGGAACAGATGAAGTCACCAGAATGATCTGATGGGGTTTGTCGTAGCCGCTCAATACGACGTTGGTGCGAATCGTACGTATCGATTCTGTGAAGCGGTTGAACCTTGGATCGTTGAACGTCTTGGCCAGATCCTTTCTGTCCCGACGGCTAATGAGCGGCAAGATACCCACCACCGGAATATTCAGATGATCTTCAACTTGCTCGATGCTGCGGAAAGTGTTGTTCAGAGCATCCAACAGCAGTGCGCACAGCGCACTGAGGAATAGCCCCATGACCGCGGCTATAACCAGAATCAGTGATTTCTTTGGCTTGATCGGAGCGATCGGAACAACAGCGGGGTCAACCACCCGAATGTTTGCACTGTCGATGTCAGCAGTCGCCGCCGTCTCTTTCAGGCGGGTCATGAAGGTGTCATAGAGCGCACGGTTCCCGTCCACCTCGCGCTGCAGTTCCTGCAACTTGAACTCCTTGCGCGAGATGTCCTGGATTTGCGATTTGTTGGTATTGAACGAAGACTGCAGCGAGCTTTCATTGGCAGCAGCGAGCTGATAGTTGCGTTCGATCCCGGCGACCACTTGCTCAACCTGGCCACGCAAAGCGGCGGATGCTGCATTCAGGTCTGATCGCGCAGCGTCCATCGCTGGGTGTTTAGGGCCATAACGGTTCGACAACTCATCGACTTTGGCTCGAGCCTGCGCTTCCTGTGCCTTGAACTGCTGCACCAATGGATCGGCGAGGACCGCTGGGACGCTGGCCATTTTCTGCCATCCGCCCTTACCCATCGCTTGCACTTGCCGAAATTGGCTTTCGGCTTCGGCACGCTGGCGACGCGCGTCGATCATTCTCTCGCCGGTCAAGGACAACTGGGCGGCGCTGATAGTGCCGACGCCTTTAACGTCCACCAGACCTTCAGACTCTCGATAAGCCTGAAGACGAGACTCCGAATCTTTCAGCTTTTCGCCTAACTCCACCAGGCGGCTGTTCATCCAGACGGTTGCCGACTCCGAGGCGCCGATGGTGGACTGCAACTGACTTTCGATAAAAGCGCGCGAAAGCGCGTTTGCCG
Source organism: Pseudomonas rosaeacicularis (assembly GCF_057128745.1). Lineage (NCBI taxonomy): Bacteria > Pseudomonadati > Pseudomonadota > Gammaproteobacteria > Pseudomonadales > Pseudomonadaceae > Pseudomonas > Pseudomonas rosaeacicularis. Next base: position 123,593 of record NZ_JBSKHT010000005.1, on the reverse strand, counting down.
CTTGTGCCGCCAGAGCAGGGTCTTGCATGTCGACCATGACATTGGCCAACTGACTTTTACCTTGGGGCTCTACGTTCACCAGCTCCATGAACGCGCGAGTTGTGCGGTCCAGGCGTTGCTGCTCAGTGGGTTGGGGGGACGGGTTAAATTTCGCGACCAGGCCTTCCGGAAGGTATTTATCCAGGCCCGTACTGGCGAGCCAGCGTCCAATAAAGGCAAAGGGCTTGGTTTGGACGCCAGGATCAAATTGAGGCTTGCTGGATAAATCCAGATCGCGCACTACACGTTCTGCCAGCGTACGCGACTGCAACAGTTCAGCCTGGGTTTCCATGTACTGGCTGGCGTTACTGTCGCCGCTCGCCGCTGCCACGTCGAACGACACTGCCTTGGAGCCTTTGGCATCCATGACCAGCGTCGCCTGCGCTCGATACACGGGCGTCATTGAGGACACGGCCACCAACGCAATCACGATCACAACCCCGGTGAAAGCAAAAATGGCGTTCTTGCGGTGCCAGATCGTTTGCCACAGCTTGAGCAAATCGATGGTGTCGTCACCGTTGTCTTTTCGAGATGAACCAATGCGGGACGCAAAGACTGGAGGATTTGTATCCATGATGGGCAACCCTGAAAAGGACATGCTTGGGTAGGCTAAGCGCCGTTTGCGACGCTTGAACTGTGACCCTGCAGTCTTAACTAGAAAAAACCCTGAGGCACGGTAATGGTGTCTCCAGGACTGACCAACGCATCAAGACTGGCCTTTTCGGTCGGCTCGGCACTGAGGTCACGATTGATCGTGATCTTTCCTTCCGACGCTCGTTCAGTAAAACCGCCTGCCAACGCTACGGCGCGTCGAATAGTCAAGCCAGGCTGGAACGGGTAACCACCCGGCGTTTTGACCTCGCCGCTGATGTAGAACTCGCGATACTGCAAGACACTGACCGAGACGCGAGGATTGACCAGGTAATCGCCTTTGAGCTGAGCCACCAGCAGCCCCTCGATTTGCGAAGCAGTCTTGCCCTTGGCGTTGACCTCACCGATGAACGGATAGGAAAACGTGCCTGCATCGGTCAGTCGCAGGCTCTTGAAACTCATGTCTTCTTCGCCATATACCGTAATGCTGATGACGTCGCCAGAGGCGAGCTTGTATTCGGAGTTACCTGCGGCGTATACCGCCTGCTGACCGGCGACGAGCATGAAAAGGCCCAGGAGCAGGCGGCTGATGGTACGAATGATCATAAAGTTGACCGCTCTAGAAGGGTGTCTTGAAACGGCCACCGACCGACCAATGTCAAGTGCGCCTGCATGACTACAGTGTTGCAGTAATACTGAGCTTGTAAATGTTGCGTTCATAGCTTTCATCCGCAACGGTGGAATCCTCTTTGCCATGCCGGTAGCCCAGATCGAAGCCCAACCAGCGACGCATCTGGTATTTAACCGCAAAGCCGTAACGATTGATTTTGTCTTCGCGGTCGACCTCCTGATACTCCTTGGTCGTGTGCGATACGGTCGCCACGGTACTGAGTCGCTGTAGCCATTCGTGCTCCCATGCCAGCGAAGTAGTCAAGTTATCGATGGCCGATGCGCCGTTGGTACCTTCGTCCAACGAATGGTGGGTCTTGAGCGTGAATGTCGAGTAAGACCGGGGTTTGTAGTCGACGCCTACTTCCCACAACGAACCGCCTTTATTACCGACCGTCTTGTCGTCATAACGTTTGCGTTCGGCACCTAGTTTGGCGGTACCGGTAGTATTGGCAGTCGCGTCCCAACTCAAGCCACCCAACAGCGCCACGGTGTCATTATCCAGGCGTGTATTGGATACGTAATCAAATCGGGTCCAGCGTGATTCAATCAACGCGCGGGTGCTGGGCGCAACTTTGAAGTAGAACGTTCCAATGTTGGCTGTAGCGTCACGCTCTTTATCGTTGTTGATGCCGTCGCTGTTCTGGTACCGCATTTGTGAATAGTCAGTGCTGAGCTCAATTTGTCCACGCGCGGTTCGCGCGCCGTACGTGTACATCCCGCCTGCGTGCGTATAGGTGTACTTGTCATTTTCAATGTGTTGGTCAAGCGTCGCGGTATCTTCGACTTTCTTATAGCCCGACTCCAACTTCAACCGGTTACGCGCATTGAATTCAAAGCGCGCCGTGCCATCGAGATACTGGTCAGTGTTGTTGTCTTTTGGGCTTGAATGGAATGTATCGCTATCAGCTTTATATGACAGCTTAAAGGCCCTTTTGCCGTGGTCGGACGCAAGATTGAAGCTGGGTGTCAGGCCAGTGATCCAGGAGGATTCGGCGTGACGCTCAACCTCTCGAAAATTGTCGTCGTAGCGCTCACTGGTCTGCAGGTAGGGCGTGAAGGTCAGGCCGTTCTCGAACTTGAAGCTTTGGGGGATGTGCTGCTCCTCGGCGCAAGCGTTAGCACACAGCAAGGCGGAGAGCTTTATGAGAGAACGGGTACTGGATTTCAAGCTCATAGTATTTCCGGCAGAATCGATGAGGAAATGGCATTGAACAGTATTGGCCTTGACCACGCTACCGCCCCAAGATTTTCCGTCAATCCTTGAAGACGTCGTTAGCACAAAGATGAATGACGCAATAGCCCCGCCCCTCTGGTAAAGGGGAGTCGTTAACAAACGGGCAGGTTTTTAAAATCGAAAAGGAGCCTCTCGGCTCCTCTATTATTCAAACGCTGATCTTTGCCAGCGTGGTGACCTCGGTCCCGGAGTCCCAAGGCGGCAAGCGCTTAGAGACTACGGGCCATAATGCTTTATTCGGAACCACGGCGTTAAATGTAACTCTACTGTTACAGCAGCTCCAGCATGAGCCATCTAGCGGATCCGAAGTGATACTTACACCTGATACGAGCCATCATGCTTCGTATAAGTTCAACTGACCAGTTACTTTTTTCGCTTATTGCAAAAGGCCAGTATCAATTATTGCAAAAGGCCAGTATCGTTATCAACGGCATATATAAGTCGTCAAAAAAAGAACACTTGATCCTCTATAACGCTAGCAAACCACTAAGTGCCTGCTTTAGATCAATAAACCTACGACAGCCTTACTGGCAGTTGCTGTTGGTTTTAACAAACGGCGCCAGCATCGCCCACTGTGGTTTTTCCACACCCGCCTTCGGTTCGACCGAGAGTGAATAGGATCCCCAGAACGACCCGGCAGCCCAGTAGGCTAGAGGAACGCAGTTTGCGCTCAGGTAAGTCAGCAAGCGTGTGCCGGCCTCTGCCCACTGAGGGTCATTTCCGGGAATGCCAAATTCACCTATATGTCCCTTTTTACCGTTTTGCACAAGCCAGTCGACGAACGGTTTTGCCCTTTTGACGCCGATGTCCGGGTCAAAATTGGCCCCGGGCTCAGACTTGTAGGTCCCGCTCGCGTCGGAATCCAGATACAGGTGGGCAGAAAAAATCAGGTTGTTACTTGGGTCCTGAAGCGCAAGCAGAGCATCGTTATTTTTGGCCCACTGTGAAGCGCTTGACCATGAACGACCCTCGACGTAAACAGGCTTGACCTTGTCATAAGCCCGCACACCCCTGATCCCCGCCTGGGCCGCGCTCGGCCAATTCGCATCTGCCGGGCCGTTTGGCTCATTCATAATGTCGTAACCATGAAGCCCCGCATTCCCTTGCCAACGCTCGGCAACCAGCGACAGAAACTTCTCGTAGGCGGTGTAAGGCACATCTGCGGACCCAATAGGCTGCTTGCGATAAACCCCGTAATTATGGATATCGAGCAGAACAGTCATTTGCCTGCTTTGGGCCTGGGTCAAGAGCGTATCAATCAGCGCGGCGTAGGTTGGGTCAAGAGGCCCATCCAGAGCAGGCTGCAAGCGCTCCCAAGTCAGAGGCACGCGGACGATTTTAATGCCCTTTGCCTGCCACTGATCCAGATACGTCGCGGAGGGGAACATGTAGTCGTATCCCGGGCGACCGGGCAGAAGCTTGGCGTTGAACTCGGCGCCAGAGACATTGATGTGAATCATAGGACGCGGATCTGCGGCTTGGGCACACACCCCGAAAAGGCCGGAAACGGCTAATACTAAAGCGCTTGAAAAGCGTGTCATGACGTCGTCCTGCTCGCTTGCGTGATAACGCGTTAAGTTAGGGTCACGTACAGCCTTGGCAGGGTATTCATTTGCAACTGAAGGTGATCGTTGAACACCGGCGCAGAGCGCTCTAATGCTGAGGGGATCAAGCGGACCTGAGGCCTCTCACGTTGACCTCTTATGTTTAGAGGATCGATTCAGCACCGAGGACAACCTAGCACAGGTTTAGGGCGAGCAACGAACCGAGACGGCAGCAATTGCCCAGACGGCGACTCGCGTCACATCCCTCGTTTTTTACATCGCGTGTTTATTCAGGCTAAATATCCTCCCCTTTGCGCCCGCAGGTAGGCGCTGATGTCGGGCAGCGCGCGGCGACGCCACTCGCCCACAAAATAATTATGCGCCCCCGTGAATTTATTTTTCCCCCGCGCCCAACCTGCGCCAGGACAGACTGGAAACTTGACACCCCAATGTTAAAAAAATACCTGCTTCTTTTAGCATTACTGCTGCCCGTCTTTTATGCCCAAGCTCAGGACTACAGCGCAGGCTCGCTGCACATCGATCAGCCGTGGTCGATGGAATTGCCACCGAATGCGCCGACAGTGGCGGCCTATTTCTCGATTCATAACGGTGGCACCACGGCTGATCGCCTGACCGCTGTCGACAGCCCGATTGCCGGCAGCGCTCAGTTGCACGAACACATTCACAAAGATGGCCTGATGAAAATGCAGCCGGTGCAAGCTGTTGAGATTCCGGCAGGCGGCAATGTCAGCTTCGCGCCGATGGCATATCACGTCATGCTGCTGGACCTCAAAGATCGCTCGACGCTGGTGGACGGGCAGCACTTCGCGCTGACCCTGCATTTCGAAAAAGCCGGTGATGTAACGGTCCAGGTACAGGTGCTCAAACAACCAGCGCAAACTTCAACCGCCCCGACTCACGCCCACTGATTGATAGCCACGATCCTGACCTGACTTGAACCGCACAACCGCCTCACGCAGCAGACCTTCCGGCCCCCCGCGCAAAACGTCGGGCACCTGGCTGAGCCTGTTCGCCATGCTGATGATCTTCATCGGACCGCTGATTTCCCAAGCGATGCCGATGGAACATCACGCGGGCATGTCGATGCCCGCGACGATGGACATGTCCTCGTCCATGGAAATGCCGGGCGCGCATGTGGGCATGCAGCACGAGGCCGCGCCCGCCCCCGCAGCAGTCGATCACGTGCTGTGGGCCAAATGCGGATATTGCACGCTGCTCTTCAGTTGCCCCGCATTACCTCAGGCGCTGACCACTCTTGCGCCCACGCCGCCCAAACCGACTGACTTCTTCACCCCCGCACCACAGCAGGGTCACGCCCAACGCAGTGTTTTCCCCAACGCCCGCAGTCGCGCCCCGCCCCTCTCGTCACTGGCTTGAATCCCACAACCGAAAAATGATTTCGCAACCGCTGGCGGCTGTTCTGCTGTCAGCGGGTTGCGCCGTGAGTCATCCCTGACGGGAGCGTTTCCCATGTCCAAACCGAACGTGTCTTTCTACAACCTGGCGTGGCGCTGGCATTTCTATGCCGGGCTGTTTGTCGCGCCGTTCATGATCCTGCTGTCGCTGACCGGGATCATTTATCTGTTCAAACCGCAACTCGATTCGCTCATGTACAGCGACCTGCTGACGGTCACACCCGCTCACCATCAACTCAGCGCCGACGAGCAGCAACGCCTGGTTTTGCAGGCCTATCCGAACGTGGCGGTAAGCAAATATCTACCGCCGCTCAACGCCGAAGGCAGCGCGCAGTTCGTGGTGAAAATGGACGGCCGCGAGACCAATCTGTTCATCGACCCCTACAGCGGGAAAATCCTCGGCACCCAGGACGCCAAGCAGAACCTGCAAGCCATCGCGCGCGAGCTGCATGGCGAGTTGATGATCGGCAAAGTCGGTGATCGGCTGGTAGAACTTGCCGCCGGCTGGGGCATCGTGCTGGTGGTTTCGGGATTGTATTTGTGGTGGCCGCGCGGACGTTCCCCGGCGGGCGTTCTGTGGCCGCGCACGACAGCGCGCGGGCGCGTTTTGTGGCGCGACCTGCACGCAGTGACCGGGTTCTGGGGCGCGCTATTGCTGCTGTTCATGCTGGTGAGCGGCATGACCTGGACCGGTCTGTGGGGCAAACAATACGCGGACGTGTGGAACACCTTTCCCGCTGCCATGTGGAATGACGTGCCCAAGTCGGACAGGCAAACCGGCGAATTGAACAACGCCAGCGTGCAGACCGTGCCGTGGGCCTTGGAAAACACGCCCATGCCGGTTTCTACAGGCGATCACGCCGAGCACATGAACCACGCGAACATGTCCAGCGCACCGGCCGCGCCACACATCTCGTTGCAACAGGTGGTGGACATCGCACGCGGCAAGGGTATCGAGCCGGGCTACAGCATCAGCGCACCCACCAGCGCCGACGGCGTGTTCACGGTTTCCGTGTTCGCGGACGATCCGCGTAATGACGCCACGCTGCACGTCGATCAATACACCGGCAAGGTGCTGGCGGACGTGCGCTATGCCGACTACAGCACTGTTTCCAAAGCCACCGAGCTGGGCGTCATGCTGCACGAAGGCAAGTTATTTGGCTGGATCAATCAGCTGGTTATTTTGCTGATCTGCCTGATGGTGCTGCTCAGCTCGGTCAGCGGGCTGGTGATCTGGTGGAAGCGCCGGCCACAAAACGGGCTCGGTGTACCGCCGTTGCGGCACGACTTGCCACGCTGGAAAACCGCGACAATGGTGATGATTGCGCTGGGTCTGGCGTTCCCGCTGGTGGGCGTTTCGATGCTCATTGTGTGGGTGCTCGATCGGATAGTCCTTTCGCGCTTTGCCAAATCCCGCGCAACAGCATAGATTGCGTCCTGCGGGGCCTGAGACCATTGAGTGGCTTTGTGATGAATTCCTCCTCATATACGGTTTCAGGCCCCGCTCCATTCACTTCGCTCGAAGATGAATGGCCGTCAGATTCGGTATGAATCTGTCGAACCAACTCCCCAGGTTTTGAGCCTACTGGCCTCCTCTTCAAGTCCGCTCCACAGAATCTGCTTTCGCGTTGGGGTAGCGCGTTTTCCTACTTGCTGTGCCTACGAAGTCGGCGCACATCGATCTGCCAAGCCCTACAGACACGCCACGCCAGCTCTGACTCCATGGCATGAAGCATTCGGTGACGTATCACCGAGCATTCATCATTGCCATTGAGGCCTGCAGCATGAACACGCTTATTGACCCGTCAGCCAGTTTGACGCCAACCCGCACTCCCTCTCACAACGATCTATATCCACCCAGTTTTGCCGAAGTCACCCGCACATTCATTAGCGAGTACCTCAGCAACCACCACCCGGACCTTGCCATCGACATCGATGCGACGTGGCTGTATTGCCGCGATAGCCGGGTGGCGCCGCACTTGCCAAATCCACCGACCATCCACGCCCTGCGCGACAGCGTTGTCGATTACTTCACAGGCGCGTTGAACTGGACTGAAACCGAAGTCCAGGGCCTCTATTCCTCGCCTGTCTCGAGACCGAATGAGGAGACCATCAAGGGCATAGGCCGCGTCGAGCTGATCAACCTGTATGCCAGTGCCCAGCGAACCCTTGAAAGCCGTTTTATCAGCGCATTGGACCACTACTGGAACAAAGTCCTGGCCAGTGGAAAAACCCGGCGAGCGACGTTCATCGAGCAAAGAGTCCGCGCGCTGGAGCTGGAAGCTCAAATGCGCGTGAACGAGGGCGACATGCCTTCGGATATGTACTACATGCTTGAGCGCATGCTCAAAGGTTGCGCCCAAGCCACGCAAGCGCCCGTGCCCGAGCATGGCGTGTATAGCCTGTCACTGGTATGGAAGGGTGGCTTGCCCATGCCGTTGGCGGGAGCCTTTGTTCTGACTTCAGTGCGTGGCCTTCAGGCTCCGTCCAGCGATAATCAATCATTGGGCAAAGCCCTGCTGTACACGATCGATGAAGGTCTGCAGGGTTTTCAGAGCCTCAAGCAACAAACCTATGCACTGGATCAACGTCTGCTGACCGCCGACAGCAAGGCTTCGTTACTGTCGGCGCTGGATCACAAAGATCGATCAAAACTGCCGGTGAATTTTGACGCCGACAACCCCGCCTCTTTGTTGCAATGGCACTACACGCCTCTGGGGCCAGACTTTCTCAACCCGCTGTTCACCCAGCAGCTTGAGTGGCAGAAATCACACTTTGAGCACGCCGTCCTGCTCGGCAAGTCCCTTGAGATGGATCACCGCTCATTTGAGCGACTCATTCCCCAGCTACTCGCTCCGAAAATGCATCTGGACAACCGCAGGCACTTGCAACGTCACGACTCGGCGCTGATCCAGACGCATCTGCCCGACTGGTGGCAAAGCATGAATCAGCCGCAGCGCAGCAACTGGCTCAACCATGCGCAAACACTGGGCGAGCAGACCCTTAACATTCACCGCCAATGCTCGGCGCGGTTCAAGGGCGAGGCGTTCAATCCCGATACATTCGTGCGCAGGTACATCGATCAGCACCTTGCGACGGCCTTGAAAAAGCTAGCCGTAACGCTGCCACCGGAAAAAATTTCCCTCACCCTCTGCTACCCACCGCCGCTGCCACGACCCAGCCTTACATTGAGCCTGCCCCCGCGGGCCGAGGTGTTCAAACGCTATTCGTTGAAAACGCTGATGCATTTGCCGGTCGAGTCGCTGAATCTAGGCTTTGCCAGCGCCATCATCGCGACCGATGAACGCGGCGCAGCCGTGCCTGGGATTGACCACAAGTTCGTCCAGACATTGGTCAGCGAAGTCTCCATTCCAGAGGCTTTTGACACGTTCCTGAAGGCCCAACTCATGACTTCGCCGTTTGCGCAGCAGTTACGTAAAGCGCACGAGCTGATGATGCACGCGCACTTACGCATGGCGCTGCTGGAAGTTGAACATCAGGCATTTCCGCTGTGGGCGCGTCAGTGGCTCGAAGCTGTTTTGGACTCCCCGAACCCCGCGATGCGAAGCAAAGTCGGTTCTGACGATATCCAGGTTCACTTTCTCAAAATCAGCCACACCCGCTTGAGCAACATTTTGGTGGTGGCCCCCACCGGTAAACTCGACAGCGGCCCTGTCGTGCTCTGCACCTTCGGCGCGCCGGATGGCGTAGTACTGCGCTGGTTCGACAGCGTGCACCGACTCAAGTCGATGTTTATGGAGCAGGCAAAATTCCGGCCGTATCTGGCTCATCAGATTCCGGCGTCAGTACGTGCCGATACGCTGGGGGTTCTGGAATACGATAAGTGGCTCAAACATTGGCGCCTGCCGGACGTGATGCGCTACATGACACAGCCGCTGCCTGTTCCCGAAATGCTATTTCGCCCGGTGACGTTGGTCCCGCAGCAAAAAAGTTTCTATGACGAAAATCACGAGATCAAAATCGATCATCTGATCAAGGATGCCAACGCCACACTCAAAACCATGACAAGCACCTCAGACGCTATTTCATTTGAAATGGTCGCCAGTATTGCGCTGCTGTTTCTACCCCCACCGATCCTGCTCCCATTGGCATTGGGCCTTGGCTTTTACAGTGCCTGGAACGGTTTCAGTCAATACGATGCGGACGATTTTGAGGGCGCGACTGGCGAATTCCTTAACGCGCTCGGCTATCTGGCGACAGCACAAATAAGCGCCAGCATAAGCTCAGGATCGCTGACACCGATCGATCAGTCGTTTCAGCCCGTGGAGGAGCAAACACTACGCCCGCATCTGGTGCGAACAGTGGGCCGTGACGGCAAGCCACAGATCGGTTATCTGTTGTCGCCCAAAACGCCGCCTCGTCTGCCCACTGAAAGCATTAGCGTCACCCCCGACCCTCAGCGTTTTACAGCCATCGACTTTAACAGTGAGCGCTGCTACGTCAGACGCCGGTTCAATCTCTTCGGTCATGCGCGGTTGTATCGCCTGAACGCCGCAGACAACACGTTGATGCACGCGAACGAGTATGTATCGCGCGACAGCAAAGGCATCTGGGTAGCGGCCGGGGGGCTTGCCCCACGCCTGAGCCTCACCGCCCGAAATGCCGCAAGCGCAGAACTGGATGAAATCATCGCGGGCTGGCCACAAACCCCAAGACTCAGCGGCGCGGAAGAAAAATCCACTTTCGTCACTCGCTACACAGCACTGAGCCGCACGTCGAACACTCAAGAGCTGCCCGAAATACTCGCCTACAGCGAAGGCGGATCCGCACACATCAACGATGTGCTCAGACGAGGAACGCTGGATGCTCAAACCCTCAACTTTCTAGCGCAGTTCTACCAACTCAAAGAGTATGAAGGCGTTGCCTTCCGGGCGACTTACGTGTCCAAGGTCGGTCTGGAGACCTTGCAGCGACAGATCGGCGAGGTGTTCGCAGACAGCGGCGTGCAATCCGCCTCGATCAGTCGGGGCAATGCCTCCCGATGGAGCCAGGACAGCTTTGTGACCCGTCACGCAAGCGCCGAAAAAACCCCTATGTTTTTCATCTTCGATCGCTCGATCAACAAGAAAAATATGTTTAGCAACTTTCTGGGTGACCATGTAGCCGTACCACCCGCAACGCCGATGCAACTGCGGGCCATCCGACAAGTCGAGGAGCGTTGGTATGCCTATTTCTCGGCACCATCGAGCGTGGCCGACGACGTTTATGACCTGTACTCGGGTGAGAAAAAGCTGATGCTAGGGGCGGCATGAGGAATTGACCGCTCCGTCAGTAAAAGACGTCACCCAAGGCTGACACCTGCCCATCTACCGAGCGACGCACCAGATAAGAGCGTGGCGCGCACCGTCCAGCCCATAGGCGGCCAACATGGTGCGCGACACTGATTTCAGGCGACACATTCATTCCGTTTTGCGACGTTGTGGCGTTGGCCCAGCGTTTGCTAAAGCCTTCTCAGCAGAACGCCTGCACCGACCGAAGAAGTCATTTAAAAAAATCAAAGAATGGAGCTAGCCAATGAAGCGTCGCAGTCTGATTAAAGCGTTCACCTTGTCTGCATCGATCGCCGCAATGGGTTTGACCTGGACCGTCCAGGCCGCTGAGACCATTAAGGTCGGCATTCTGCATTCTTTGTCCGGCACCATGGCTATCTCCGAGACTTCGCTCAAAGACATGGCGTTGATGACCATCGACGAAATCAACGCCAAGGGCGGCGTCAACGGCAAGATGTTGGAGCCTGTGGTCGTCGACCCTGCCTCCAACTGGCCGCTGTTCGCCGAGAAAGGCCGTCAACTGCTGACCCAGGACAAAGTCGCAGTGGTCTTCGGCTGCTGGACTTCGGTGTCGCGTAAATCTGTGTTGCCGGTTTTTGAAGAGCTGAACGGCCTGCTGTTCTACCCGGTGCAGTACGAAGGTGAAGAGATGTCGCCGAACGTGTTCTACACCGGCGCGGCGCCTAACCAGCAGGCGATTCCTGCGGTCGAGTACCTGATGAGTGAAGACGGCGGCGCCGCCAAGCGCTTCTTCCTGCTGGGCACTGACTACGTTTACCCGCGCACTACCAACAAGATTCTGCGCTCCTTCCTGCACTCCAAAGGTGTGAAGGACAGCGACATCGAAGAGGTCTACACCCCGTTCGGTCATGCCGACTATCAAACCATCGTGGCGAACATCAAGAAGTTTTCTGCCGGTGGCAAGACCGCTGTGATCTCCACCGTCAACGGCGACTCCAACGTGCCGTTTTACAAAGAACTCGCCAACCAGGGCCTGAAAGCCACGGACGTTCCGGTTGTAGCGTTCTCGGTCGGCGAAGAAGAACTGCGCGGCATCGATACCAAACCGCTGGTGGGCAACCTGGCCGCCTGGAACTACTTCCAGTCCGTCGAGAACCCGGTCAACAAGAAATTCGTCGCTGACTGGAAAGCCTACGCCAAGAAACACAACCTTCCGGGCGCGGACAAGGCTGTAACCAACGACCCGATGGAAGCCACTTACGTCGGCATCCACATGTGGGCTCAGGCGGCTGAAAAAGCCAAATCGACCGACGTGGACAAAGTGCGCGAGGCCCTTGCCGGCCAGACCTTCGCTGCACCGTCAGGCTTCACCCTGACCATGGACAAAACCAACCACCACCTGCACAAGCCAGTGATGATCGGTGAAATCCAGGACGACGGTCAGTTCAACGTCGTGTGGCAAACCAAGGAGCCGATCCGCGCCCAGCCGTGGAGCCCGTACATCCCTGGCAACGACAAAAAGCCTGATACCCCGGTGAAGAGTAACTAAGAGCCACTGTCGGGCCGGAAGTTGATTCGGCCCGACATCGATCCCTTGTGGGAGCTGCCGAAGGCTGCGATTGCGGTGTGTCATCAAACCCGTATCGCGGCCTTCGGCAGCTCCTACAGGGGATTGCCTGAATCCTGTGGGAGCGGACTCGTCCGCGAATGATTCAACACGGTTTCTCTGCTGTACGCCGACACCAAGGCCACCAACATGCCCAAATCTCTCTACCGCTTCATCGTCGCCCTCGCCCTGCTGCTGCCTTTCGAAGCCCACGCCAGCGATGCCGGTGATTTCGTTGCGGCCAGTTCCGCCAAACAAGCTGATTTGCTGGAGGCCTGGTCCGCCAAGCCCGATCCAGCACGCGTCGAGCTGATCATTGCCCTGCAAGACGGCCGTGTCGCTGCCGACAGCAGCAAACGCGCCTTCATCGAAACCGGCGACAAACTGGTGGCTGTCGACCCTGACGCCCCCGCCGCTGGCGATGCGCCAACGCCTGACGAACCGCGCAAACTGCGCCTGAACAACCGACTGCGCGGCCTGGTCGATACCGCCCTCGCGAGTCACCAGTTGCTGGCCGTCGACGACAAGCTGCGTCTGGCCGCCGCCCAACAACTGCAAAAAAGTGCTCGCCCTGCGCAACTGCCGCTGCTCACCCAGCAAGTCGCCAGCGAGCAAAATGACAACGTGCGCTCGGCGCTGAGCCTGGCGCTGGCCAATCTGCAATTGGTGGACACCAGCCCGACGGTGCGCCTCGCCGCTGTGCGCCTGCTGGGCGAAACCGGCGATCCGCTGGCCCGAACCCGCCTCGAAACGCTGTTGGAACCCAACGTCGAAACCGACGCCACCGTGCGCTTGGCGGCTGAAACCAGTCTGGCGCAGGTGAAACGCAAACTGATGATCGGCGAGATCCTCGGTCAGGCCTTCAGCGGTATGTCGCTGGGTTCGATCCTGTTGCTGGCAGCGCTGGGCCTGGCGATCACCTTCGGCCTGCTCGGTGTGATCAACATGGCCCACGGCGAGATGCTGATGCTCGGCGCTTACTCGACCTACGTCGTGCAGCTGATGTTTCAGCGCTATGCACCGGGCGCCATCGAGTTCTATCCGCTGATCGCGTTGCCGGTCGCCTTCTTCGTCACCGCCTGCATCGGCATGGCGCTGGAACGCACGATCATTCGCCACTTGTATGGCCGCCCGCTGGAAACCCTGCTCGCCACATGGGGTATCAGCCTGATGCTGATTCAGTTGATCCGCGTGGTGTTCGGCGCGCAGAACGTCGAAGTCGCCAACCCGGAATGGCTGTCCGGCGGCATTCAAGTGCTGCCCAATCTGGTGCTGCCTTACAACCGCATCGTGATCATCGCCTTCGCGCTGTTCGTGGTAGTACTGACCTGGCTTTTGCTGAACAAGACCCGACTGGGCCTGAACGTGCGTGCGGTCACGCAGAATCGCAACATGGCAGCCTGCTGTGGCGTACCGACCGGGCGCATTGACATGATGGCGTTCGGGCTCGGTTCCGGCATCGCGGGGCTGGGCGGTGTGGCGCTGAGCCAGATCGGCAACGTCGGCCCTGACCTGGGCCAGAGCTACATCATCGACTCGTTCCTGGTGGTGGTGCTCGGCGGGGTCGGTCAACTGGCCGGCAGCGTGATGGCCGCGTTCGGGTTGGGCATCGCCAACAAGATTCTCGAACCTCAGATCGGCGCCGTACTCGGCAAGATCCTCATCCTGGCGCTGATCATTCTGTTCATTCAGAAACGTCCGCAGGGCCTATTCGCACTCAAAGGACGGGTGATCGACTGATGAATCAACCACTGATGGTCACTGCTGCGCAACGCGCTGGCACCAAAGTCACGATCGGCGTCGGCGTGGTCATTCTCGCGCTGCTGATCGCCCTGCCCGTTTTGTCGCTGCTGCCGGAAAGCAACAGCCTGCAAGTTTCGGCCTACACCTTGACGCTGGTGGGCAAGATTCTCTGTTATGCAATCGTCGCCCTGGCGCTGGATCTGGTGTGGGGTTATGCAGGTTTGCTGTCGCTGGGCCACGGCCTGTTCTTCGCCCTCGGCGGTTACGCCATGGGCATGTACCTGATGCGCGAAGCGGCGGGCGATGGTTTGCCGGCGTTCATGACCTTTCTGTCGTGGACTGAAATCCCTTGGTATTGGGCTGGCACGCAGCACTTTCTCTGGGCCATGTGCCTGGTGGTACTGGCGCCCGGTCTGCTGGCGCTGGTGTTCGGCTTCTTCGCCTTCCGCTCCCGAATCAAGGGCGTGTACTTCTCGATCATGACTCAGGCGTTGACCTTCGCCGGGATGCTGTTGTTCTTTCGCAACGAAACCGGCTTCGGTGGCAACAACGGCTTCACCAACTTTCGCAGCATTCTGGGTTTCAGCATCACGTCTCAAGGCACAAGGGCCGTCCTGTTCTTGCTGACCGTGGTTCTGCTGGTGGGCAGCCTTTATGTGGGCTGGCGGCTGGCGCAGAGCAAGTTCGGCCGGGTACTGACCGCATTGCGCGACGCGGAAAACCGCCTGATGTTCTGCGGCTACGACCCACGGGGTTTCAAGCTGTTCGTCTGGGTATTGAGCGCGGTGTTGTGCGGTTTGGCGGGTGCGTTGTACGTGCCGCAGGTCGGCATCATCAACCCGAGCGAGATGTCGCCGACCAACTCCATCGAGGCCGCTGTGTGGGTTGCACTCGGCGGGCGTGGCACGCTGATCGGTCCGTTGCTGGGCGCAGGCGTGGTCAACGGCATGAAGAGCTGGTTCACCGTCGCGTTCCCGGAATACTGGCTGTTCTTTTTGGGCGCGCTGTTCATCGTGGTGACGCTGTATCTGCCCAAAGGCGTGATCGGCCTGCTGAAGAAAAGGGGCGAACAATGAAAGTCACTCCCACCCCAGCCTTCGACCCGGCGCTCGATCCTGGTCTCGATCCCAACAGCGACGCCGGCACCAGCCGCGACGCTATCGGTTTGGGCCAGGTTGCCGGCAAAGGCCTGAACACCCGGCACGGCACGATCCTCACGCTGGAAGACATCAGCGTCAGCTTCGACGGCTTCAAAGCCCTTAACGATTTGAATCTGTACATCAGCGTCGGCGAGTTGCGCTGCATCATCGGCCCCAACGGCGCGGGCAAGACCACGCTGATGGACGTGATCACCGGCAAGACCCGTCCCAGCCACGGCAAAGCCTGGTTCGGCGAAACCCTGGACCTGACGCAGATGAGCGAAGTGCAAATCGCTCAGGCAGGCATCGGTCGCAAGTTTCAAAAGCCCACTGTTTTCGAGGCGCTGAGCGTGTTCGAGAACCTGGAGCTGGCGCAGAAAACCGACAAGTCGGTGTGGGCCAGTTTGCGCGCCAGACTCAACGGCGAGCAACGCGACCGCATCGATGAGGTGCTGGACACCATTCGTTTGACCAGTTCGATGTCGCGTCCGGCAGGTCTGTTGTCTCACGGCCAGAAACAGTTTCTGGAGATCGGCATGTTGCTGGTTCAAGACCCGCAATTGCTGTTGCTCGATGAGCCAGTGGCGGGCATGACCGATGCCGAAACCGAATTCACCGCCGAGCTGTTCAAGAGTCTTGCGGTCAAGCATTCGCTGATGGTGGTCGAGCACGACATGGGCTTTGTCGGCTCCATCGCCGACCACGTGACCGTGCTGCACCAAGGCAGCGTGCTGGCCGAGGGATCGCTTGAAGATGTGCAGGCGGATGAAAGAGTTATCGAGGTTTATTTGGGCCGCTGATACAACCCCTGTAGGAGCCAACTTGTTGGCGAGAAGAACAACGCGGTGTGCCTGATGCCGCGCCTCGCGAATAAATTCGCTCCTACAGGTTGGTCATTTATTTGCCTGGGATCTGAACATGCTCCAAGTCGAAAAGCTTCACCAATACTACGGCGGCAGCCACATTCTTCGCGGCCTGTCTTTCGATGTGAAAGTCGGCGAAGTCACCTGCCTGCTGGGCCGTAACGGCGTGGGCAAAACCACGCTGCTCAAAGTGCTCATGGGCCTACTGCCTTCCAAGGAGGGTGCGGTGCAGTGGGAAGGCAAACCGATCACCACGTTCAAACCGCATCAGCGGGTGCATGCCGGCATCGCGTACGTGCCTCAGGGCCGGGAGATTTTCGGGCGCCTGACTGTGGAAGAAAACCTGTTGATGGGCCTGTCGCGTTTCCCCGGTTCCGAAGCCAAGGAAGTCCCGGCGTTCATCTACGAGCTGTTCCCCGTACTGCTGCAAATGAAGCAACGCCGTGGCGGCGACTTGTCCGGCGGTCAGCAGCAACAATTGGCGATTGGTCGCGCGTTGGCCAGCCGCCCTCGCCTGCTGATTCTCGACGAGCCGACCGAGGGCATTCAGCCCTCGGTGATCAAAGAAATCGGTGCGGTCATCAAAAAGCTGGCTGCACGGGGCGACATGGCGATTTTGCTGGTGGAACAGTTTTACGATTTCGCCGCCGAGCTGGCCGATCAGTACATCGTCATGTCCCGTGGCGAGATCGTGCAGCAAGGCCGTGGCGAGAACATGGAAGCCGAAGGCGTGCGCGGTCTGGTGACCATCTGACGCTTAATCCGGTAAGGTGCCCACCTTCGAAACACGATAAAAGAACGCTATGAATCTTCCTGCCCACACCGCTCTCTTCACCCCCAGCTGGCATGCCGAGCTGGAACTGGGCTATGGGCGTTTCGGCGAGAGTACCCGCCCGACGCAACGCCGACACAAAGGCCCGCTGCGGGTGCAAAAGCACCTGTACGCCGAAGGCCCTGAAGTCTGCCAGCACATCATCGTCCACCCGCCCGGCGGCATTGCGGGCGGGGATCGCCTGGACATCGACGTTAACGTCGGCCCCAATGCCTGGGCGCAGTTGACCAGCCCTGGCGCGGCTAAGTGGTATCGCGCTGCCGGGCCTGCGTTTCAGCAGCTGAACCTGAAGATCGAAGCCGGGGGCACGCTGGAATGGCTGCCTCAAGAGACGATTGTCTTCAGCGACGCCAAAGCCGAACTCAGTACCTGCATTGAGCTGCAAGGCGACGCGCGACTGCTTTACTGGGACGTGGTTGCGCTGGGCCGTCCTGCCAGTGGCGAGCGTTTTGATCTGGGACACTTTCAGGCGCATCTGGACATTCGTCGCGACGGCCAATTGCTCTGGCACGAACGCCAGCGCATTGTCGGCAACGACGGTTTGCTGGAGTCACCGATTGGCCTGGACGGCAAGCCAGTGTTTGCGACGTTGATCGTCACCGGCGAGATCGATGCCCACTTGATGGAAACCTGCCGCACCCTGGCTGAACATTCGCCGGTGCGCGGAGACGTTACGCAATTGCCGGGGCTGGTGGTGGCGCGCTGCCTGGCTGACGAGGCACTGCATGCACGGGCCTGGCTAATCGAATTATGGAAACTGCTGCGCCCGGCACTGCTGGGCCGCGAAGCCGTCGCGCCGAGGATTTGGAGTACGTGAGTCGCCGTGAGTCCCCTGTAGGAGCTGCCGAAGGCTGCGATCGATTGCGCAGCAATCGCAACCTCGGTGAGACGCGGCCCGCAACCGAATGAATTTTTGAATTTGAATACGTAGGAAGGTCGTTCCGACCTTATCGCAGCCTTCGGCAGCTCCTACAGGTTAATCATCGTTCTCAATGGATAAACCATGGACCTGACGCCACGCGAAAAAGACAAGATGCTGATCTTCACCGCAGGCCTCGTTGCCGAGCGGCGATTGGCACGGGGTTTGAAACTCAATTATCCCGAAGCCATGGCCTTCATCTCCGCAGCCCTCCTGGAAGGCGCGCGAGACGGCCAGACGGTTGCCGACCTGATGCATTTCGGCACCACTCTCCTGACCCGCGAACAAGTGATGGAAGGCATCCCGGAAATGATCCCGGAGATTCAGGTCGAGGCCACCTTCCCCGACGGCACCAAGCTTGTGACCGTGCATCAACCGATCGCCTGACACTCGATAAGACGTGGAACGAACATGACTGACCTGATTCGCGACGCCCTGCCTGCGGACATGAGCGCGGTGCTCGCCATCTACAACGACGCCGTACTCAACACTACGGCGATCTGGAATGAACAGCCCGTGGATCTGGCCAACCGCGAGGCGTGGTTCAACGCCCGTGCTGCGCAGGCGTACCCGATTCTGGTGGCCATCGATGCAGTAGATGAAGTGGTGGGCTATGCCTCGTTTGGTGACTGGCGCCCCTTCGAAGGCTTTCGCCATAGCGTCGAGCATTCGGTGTACGTGCGCGCCGATCAGCGCGGCAATGGCCTGGGCCCTCGACTGATGAGCGCCTTGATCGAGCGCGCCAAGGCGTGTGACAAACACATGATGGTCGCCGCCATCGAAAGCGGTAACGCAGCGTCGATTCATCTGCATCAGAAACTCGGTTTCAACATCACCGGCCAGATGCCGCAGGTCGGCACCAAGTTCGGTCGCTGGCTGGACTTGACCTTCATGCAGCTTGATCTGTCCCCCGGTGCCGACGCGCCACCGTCACAAGCACCCAAATCCTGAACATGGCCTGAGCTTCACTTTCTGAAAGGATGCCCCAACGATGAACGCCGCCCAGATTCGACGCGTTACCTCCGAGAGCTTTGCGCACTATCGCCAGGGCCTGGCGGAGTTGTTGCTGGATGCGGTTCATCGCGGCGCGTCGCTGGGCTTCATGGCCGATGTGGATATTGCGCAGGCACTTGCCTGGAGTGACAGCGTAAAAGCGGAAATCGAACAAGGCCGGTTGCTGCTGTGGGTCGTGGTGCAGGAAGAACAAGTGCTGGCCACGGTGCAATTGGCCCTGTGCCAGAAGGCCAACGGCCTGAACCGCGCCGAGGTGCAGAAGTTGCTGGTGCTGCATGGGGCGCGCCGTCGTGGCCTTGCCTCGCAGCTGATGCAAACGGTTGAACAGGCAGCGCATCAACTCAAGCGCGGCATGTTGCATCTGGACACGCTGGACGGTTCGGCGGCCGAAGATTTCTATCGGGCGATGGGCTACCAGCTCTCCGGCAAAATCCCGGATTACGCCTGCAACCCTGACGGTGAATACAAAGCCACTGCCATCTATTACAAAGTTTTGTCGAGGAAGACCGCATGATCCCAGGTCAGTACCAGATCCAGCCCGGCGACATCGAACTCAACGCCGGTCGCCGCACGATCACCCTGAACGTCGCCAACAGCGGCGACCGGCCGATTCAAGTGGGCTCGCATTTTCACTTTTTCGAAACCAACGACGCCCTGACTTTTGATCGCGTCGCAGCCAGAGGCATGCGCCTGAACATCCCCGCAGGCACGGCCGTGCGCTTCGAGCCTGGGCAGTCGCGGGATGTGGAATTGGTGGACCTGTCGGGCAACCGCCGCGTGTTCGGGTTTGCCGGCAGAGTCATGGGCGAGCTGGATTAAAAGGCGGAGCGATCTCCTGTAGGAGCGTGGCTTGTCCCGCGATCTGCCGGGAACCGGCAGCAAACCCGGAGAACACGGTGTGCCAGATAAACCTGACCAGCAGGATTTACGACTGCTTCGCAGCCGATCGCGGGACAAGCCACGCTCCTACAGTTATCCGTCATACGCGATATTTTTTGAATTCAAGGAATCCCGATGAAGATCTCCAGACAAGCCTACGCCGATATGTTCGGCCCAACCGTCGGCGACCGTGTGCGTCTGGCGGACACCGAGTTGTGGATTGAGGTCGAAAAGGACTTCACCACCTACGGCGAAGAAGTGAAGTTCGGCGGCGGCAAGGTCATTCGTGACGGCATGGGTCAGGGCCAGAGGCTCGCCGCTGAAGTGGTCGACACGCTGATCACCAACGCGTTGATCGTCGATCACTGGGGCATCGTCAAAGCCGACGTCGGCATCAAGGACGGCCGCATCGCCGCCATCGGCAAAGCCGGCAATCCGGACATTCAGCCCAATGTCACCATCGCCATTGGTGCAGCGACGGAAATCATCGCCGGCGAAGGCATGATCCTCACCGCAGGCGGCGTCGACACCCACATCCACTTCATCTGCCCGCAGCAGATCGAAGAAGCGCTGATGAGCGGCGTGACCACCATGATCGGCGGCGGCACCGGCCCGGCAACCGGTACAAACGCCACGACGGTCACGCCCGGCCCCTGGCACATGGCGCGCATGCTCCAGGCCGCCGAAGCATTCCCGATGAACATCGGCTTCACTGGCAAGGGCAACGTCAGCCTGCCGGAACCGTTGATCGAGCAAGTCAAAGCCGGCGCCATTGGCCTCAAGCTGCACGAGGACTGGGGCACTACGCCTGCGGCCATCGATAATTGCCTGAGCGTGGCCGACCTGTACGACGTGCAAGTGGCGATTCATACCGACACGCTGAACGAATCCGGCTTCGTCGAAACCACGCTGGCCGCGTTCAAGAACCGCACGATCCACACCTATCACACCGAAGGTGCCGGTGGCGGTCACGCGCCGGACATCATCAAGGCCTGCGGCTTCCCCAACGTACTGCCGAGCTCGACCAACCCGACGCGGCCGTTCACCCGCAACACCATCGACGAGCATCTGGACATGCTGATGGTCTGCCATCACCTGGACCCGAGCATCGCCGAAGACGTGGCCTTCGCTGAAAGCCGCATCCGCCGCGAAACCATTGCCGCCGAAGACATCCTGCACGACCTGGGCGCATTCTCGATGCTCAGCTCCGACAGCCAGGCCATGGGCCGTGTGGGCGAGGTGATCATCCGCACCTGGCAAACCGCCGACAAAATGAAGAAACAACGGGGGCCGCTGCCGCAAGACGGTAAAGGCAACGACAACTTCCGCGCCAAGCGCTACATCGCCAAATACACCATCAACCCGGCGATCACCCACGGCATCAGCCATGAGGTGGGCTCCATCGAAGTGGGCAAGTGGGCGGATCTGGTGCTGTGGCGCCCGGCGTTCTTCGGTGTGAAACCAACGCTGATCCTCAAGGGCGGTTCCATCGCGGCCAGCTTGATGGGTGATGCCAACGCTTCGATCCCGACCCCGCAACCGGTTCACTACCGCCCGATGTTCGCCAGCTACGGCAGCTCATTGCACGCCAGCAGCCTGACTTTTATCAGCCAGGCGGCCATGGACGCAGGTGTGCCTGAACAGCTGGGATTGAAGAAGCAGATCGCCGTGGTCAAAGGCTGTCGCAACGTGACCAAGGCCGATTTGATTCACAACGATTACCTGCCCCATATCGACGTTGACCCACAGACCTATCAGGTCAAGGCCGATGGCGTGCTGTTGTGGTGCGAACCGGCGGACGAGTTGCCGATGGCCCAGCGGTATTTCCTGTTTTAAGAAAAACGCTTCTGTAGGAGCCAACTTGTTGGCGAGCTGATGCGTTGTGCCAGACATGCCGCTTCGCGAACAAGTTCGCTCCTACAGGATCACTGCAACTCGTTGATCAAAGATGGCAAGGTTTGCTTGCTATCCAGCATTTGTAGCTTTTGGAGCGTGTCATTGACAGCTCCTACCAGCCCGCGCGCCTTGTTAGACGGTTTGCCATCCATGAATTCGAGCAGGGCCAGATAGAACTGTAGCTTTCCAGCGGATACTTCATCATTGGCCGAATGCTTGGAATCGTTAATTTTTTCAGTCAACAGAACAGATTCTTGATCGATATAGGTCCGAAAGTCGGCTTTCAACATGATGTCTCTCCTTGAGTAAATCCCGCCCTGTTGTTCACGTTATGCTCGTCCGCTACGACCGTCTACTGTCAGAAATGACAGTGGCTAGAACCCCAACGCTTGAAACTGATGTTCTTGATGCAACCCTCAGGGGTTACTATGCGCCATCTTCCCGACCGCTATGCCAGCAAGGTAATCGTCCATGCGTCTTTCCGACTTCATCGTTGCGCAAGTCGATCGAATCGTCGATGAGTGGGAAAACTTCGCGAGCACGCTGACTCCCGCGGCTGAATCCATGAACTCCGTCGAACTGCGCGACCATGCGAAAGCTATTCTGCTGGCCGCCACACGGGACATGAACACCGCCCAGACCAAAGCCGAGCAGATCGCCAAAGCGCAGGGCGAGGAACTCAATAAAACCCCGACCCTCGATGAAGCCGCCGCCAGCCACGGCGAACTGCGCCATACAGTCGGTTTCGACCTGGTGCAGATGACCTCGGAGTTTCGTCACCTACGGGCGACAGTGATCCGTTTCTGGGTCGAGAGCCTGAAGATACCCGACATGACCTCGTTTCAGGACATGATCCGTTTCAACGAGGCCATCGACGAAGCGCTGGCTGAATCCACGGCCGCCTACGCCGAGCGGGTCAATCGCTCGCGGGATATTTTCCTGGCGATTCTCGGGCACGACCTGCGGGCGCCTCTGCAAGCGGTGAGCATGTCCTCGGAGGTGCTGATGCGCAAATCCGGGCTGGACGCAACGGCGCTGGCCTATGCCGGGCGTATCAACAGCAGCAGCCGTCAGATGGCGACGATGGTCAGCGATCTGCTCGAGTTCGTGCGCAGCCGTCTTGGCGTATCGTTACCGGTCGAGCGCCAGCCGATGGAGATGGTGATCGCCTGCCGGGATGCCATCGACGAGGCCAGCGCTGGTCACCCGAACTGCAATCCGGTGTTCAACTACGATGGCGATACCCAAGGGGAGTGGGATCGCAACCGCATCGATCAGTTGCTGCGAAACTTGATTGGCAACGCGTTGCAACACGGCGCCGCCAGCCACCAGATCACCGTGACGCTGACGGGCGGCGAAAGCCACGTCACGATTGCCGTTCACAACAACGGCGAGCCGATTGCGCAGGAAGCCATCGGCAGTATTTTCGATCCACTGGTAAGAAGTGCGAACGAAGACGTGGGCAATCACAACCCATCGACCAGCCTGGGCCTTGGGCTGTTCATCGTAAAAGAAGTGGTGAATGCCCACGGCGGCAGCGTGACGGTGACGTCGAACTTCGGCGATGGCACCACGTTTACGGTGGAGTTGCCCAAGAAAGGCTGATTTCGAAACTCCCCGTGGGAGCAGACTTGTCCGCGAAGAGATTCGTGAACCCGCTGAAATTGAGTCCTCTGAAGCACCGTATTCGCGGACAGGTCCGCTCCCACTGGATTGATGTCCGTCGCGCTTTCTGCGCCGAACTCAGGTTCTGGTCCTTTCCCCGTAGGAGCGAACTTGTTCGCGAGGCGGTATGCCTGACACACCGGATCAAGCCTCGCCAACAAGTTGACTCCTACAGAGGGTCATCCGCACTTCAATCCAGTAAAAACCGCCCCAATCGCTGCTTGAGCATGCGGTTTTCGGCGCGAACATTCTCCAGCTCATCCAGCAACTCCAGCGCCAGCGCTACGCCGTCCCATTCCATTGCCAGTTCGTGGTGCAGCTTGGCCGCACGCTTGGCCACTGACAGCGAATAAGTGTCGAACAACCACTCGTCAGGCCTTTGCCCCTGAGGTTCGAGAATGCCGTGTTCGACGATCTCGATCACGTAGGCGGGCGACATGTCGACCACCTGACAGAATTCCTTCATATCCAGCTCTACAACCAGGGTGCTCATGATCAGTTACTCCATTGGGCCCTCGGATCGAAAGCCGCCGTGTCGGCCAGCTTTTCCCACAAGGCCTTGGCGGCGTCATCGGTTGTCTTGGGCATCACGACTTTGAGTTGAGCATACAAATCGCCTCGCTGCCCCTGTTTGTTCATCAGGCCATTACCCTTGACCCGCAGGCGTTGGCCGGTCTGGCTGTCGGGGCGGATGGTCAGGTTGATCTTGCCGGTCAGGGTCGGTACCGCGATTTTCGCGCCCAGCGCCGCCTCCCATGGGGCGAGCGGCACAGTGATGATCAAATCGTGGCCTTCCACATCGAACTTGGGATGCGGCGCCAAACGCAGTGTCAGGTACAGATCGCCATTTTCACCCCCGCCAATGCCGGGCGCGCCCTGCCCTTTGAGCCGAATGCGCTCGCCGTCCGTCACGCCTGCCGGGATTTTCACGTTCAGTGTCTTGGTGATGTCAGCCATCCGCTGACCCGCCGCGTTGTGTTGCGGCACCTTGAAGCTGACTTGCTTGGATTCGGTCGACAGCGTTTCTTCCAGAAAAACCGGCAATTCCATTTCCACGTCTTGTCCTCGACGACCACTGCTGTATGCACGACCGCCCTGCTGAGCGCGATTGCCAAAAATCGAACTGAAAAACTCGGAGAAATCGCCGGTGGAATCGAAACCACCGTCACCGCCACCCGCGCCGCCTCGGCTCTGCCAACCCGGCGGCCCCTGAAACGGTCGGCCTTGCTGGCCGTACTTGCGAATGTCGTCGTACTCGGCGCGCTTTTCGGCGCTGCTGAGCACTTCGTAGGCCTCGTTGGCCTCTTTGAACTTGTCCTCGGCGCCTTTCTCTTTACTGACGTCGGGGTGGTACTTACGCGCCAGCTTGCGGTAGGCGGTTTTGATTTCCTTGTCGTCAGCCGTCGGCTCCACGCCAAGAATCTTGTAATAATCTTTGAAATCCATCTAACGATCACCCATTCCGGATTCCAGCTGCGTTGCAAACAGCGTCCTCAGTTGAGGACGCCTGGCGTGCTGGATGTTGCAAGATTGTCGGGCCACGACTTCGCGTGCTTGAAGCATCGCTCAAAGTTGCAGCGCAAGGTAGGAATTAACACGGAGAATGGGGGCAGATCCCGGCAGTTCAAGCCAAACGGCTCAAATAGACGCGTATCCGTGTATAAACCGACGTCTCGCCCTACGCATCCGTCGCACACTCGCATACACTGCGCGGCCGTTTTTTGACTGGAACGTAAAGAACATGAGTAAGCAAACTCCAGCCCGTGCCTGTGGTATCGACTTTGGCACCTCCAACTCCACCGTCGGCTGGCTGCGACCGGGGATGGACACCATGATCGCGCTGGAGGACGACAAAATCACCCTGCCTTCGGTGGTGTTCTTCAACATGGAAGAACGTCGTCCGGTGTACGGCCGCCTTGCGCTGCACGAATACCTGGAAGGCTACGAAGGCCGGTTGATGCGCTCGCTCAAAAGCCTGCTGGGCTCCAAGCTGATCAAGCACGACACCAGCGTGCTGGGCACAGCGATGCCGTTCAAGGATTTGCTCGCGCTGTTCATCGGTGAGCTGAAAAAGCGCGCTGAAGCGACCGCAGGTCGTGAATTCGAAGAAGTGGTGCTGGGCCGCCCGGTGCATTTTGTCGATGACGACATCATGGCCGACCAGGAAGCCGAAGACACTCTGGCCGAAGTCGCGCGCAAGATTGGATTCAAGGACGTGTCGTTCCAGTACGAACCTATTGCGGCCGCGTTTGACTACGAGTCGACGCTTGAGCGTGAAGAGCTGGTATTGATCGTCGACATCGGCGGGGGTACGTCGGACTTCTCGCTGGTGCGTCTGTCACCAGATCGCCGTTTCTATGACGACCGCCACGAGGACATTCTTGCCACGGGCGGCGTGCACATCGGCGGTACGGATTTCGACAAGCAACTGAGCCTGCAGGGCGTGATGCCGTTGTTTGGCTACGGCAGCCGGATGAAAAGCGGCGCTTACATGCCCACCAGTACGCACATGAACCTGGCGACGTGGCACACCATTAACTCGGTGTACTCGCAAAAGTCCCAACTGGCACTGGGCAGCATGCGCTACGACATCGAAGACACCCAGGGCATCGACCGCCTGTTCAAGCTGATCGATCAGCGCGCCGGGCACTGGCTGGCGATGGAAGTGGAAGAAACCAAGATCCAACTGACCCATGCCGACAATCGTGTGGTGCCAATGGACCGGGTCGAGCCCGGGTTGAGCGTCGATCTGACCCGCGTGTTGTTCGAGTCCGCCATCGATGCGCTGCTCGAACGCGTGCGCAACAGCGTGACGGCATTGCTCAAAGATGCGGGCGCGGCGGTGACGGATGTCGATACGGTGTTCTTCACCGGCGGTTCGAGCGGTATCCCGGCCTTGCGCAATGGCGTCTCGGCAATGCTGCCCAATGCTCGGCACGTGGAAGGCAACATCTTCGGCAGTATCGGCAGCGGCTTGGCGATTGAAGCGAAGAAGCGGTATGGCTGAAGGCTTCTGCCCGGAGGGCGACTGATCGTTAGACCAAATCAGCCCTGCGCAACTCGCTCTTGAGATACGCATAATAAATCGGCCCTGCCACCACTCCAGGCAGGCCGAAAGCCGCTTCGAAAATCAGCATGGCCAGCAGCAATTCCCACGATTTGGCACTGATCTGCCCGCCGACGATCCGCGCGTTGAGGAAGTACTCGACCTTGTGGATCACGATCAGATAACCCAAGGCCGCCAGCGCCACCCAGATCGACAGCGACATGCCGACGATGAAGATCAGCGTGTTCGACATCAGATTCCCCACTACCGGCAGCAAACCCAGCAGGAAGGTCAGGACGATCAGCGTCTTGGTCAGCGGCAGGTGTACGCCACACAACGGCAGGACCACGGCGAGAAAGATGGAAGTGAACGCCGTGTTCAGCAGTGAAATTTTGATCTGCGCGAAGACGATGTTGCGAAATGCCTGGCTGAGCAGGTGCAGACGCTCGAACAGCGCCGCCGCCAGCGGTTTGCGCTTGGTGACGTCCGGAACGCGCTGCAGGGCGATGATCGCACCGAGCACCATGCCGATCAGCAACGTCACGAACATATGGGCCGCGCCTTTGCCCAGCAATTGCAGCTCGCCGACGTGCTTGGCGAGCCAGGCACCCAGCGACACCCGAAATTCGGTAGCGCTGGCAGGCAGGTAGCTGTCGATGAAAGGCGGCAACTGGCCGCGCGCGCGGTCCACTAAGATCATGAACTTATCCAGCGACGCGCCGGGGTTTTCCGCCTCGTGCAGCAAGAAGCTGATGGCGCCGGCAAACAGCAGCGCAAGGACAGTGACCACCAGCGTGCCGAGTAACGCCACCGCCAGCCAGCGCGCACGCTCGCCCGCGATCAGGCGTTGAAGCTGCGGTGTGAGCATGTCGACCAGCTCGTACACCAGCAAACCCGCCAGCAAACTCGGCAGAAGGTTCAGCGGAAGGACCAGCAACAAGCCGCCGAAGACGAGAATCCAGCTGGCCAGGAAAACGTGACGTGGAGAAAACGTTGGCATACAGCCTCAAAACGAGCGGCCTGAAGAGGTGGGCAGTCTGCCAGCGTTCCGGGTCCAGAACCAGCGGTCAGACGGCTTGAGCCGGACTGCGGGTCGGGGCAGTGCGACTGCACCCTGAATCATCGGCTGCAATCACACGCTCTTGCCCCGGTGGCATACGGCACTGCCCGAGAATTTCCGATGCTCGGACGGCCCCGTAAAATTATTTCTTCTTGAGACAATCGCTCATGAACGCTTTGCGCGCATCACCTTTGAGCGCCTGAGTGCCCGCTGTGGCGTTGCAGGTTTTCATTTTGTCTTGCTGCGTTGCCGCCGGTGCTGGCGCAGCTTTGAGGCAGGTGCTCATGAATGTTTTGCGTTCGTCGCCTTTGAGGGACTTGGCGCTCGCATCGGCGTTGCAGGTGGTCATTTTGTTCTGTTGCGCAGTGGCGGCGAAACCCTGGGCGCACATCAACAGACCTACGACCAGCAAAGGAACACGCAGCATCTTCATCGACTCATCTCCTGGATCGCCGCACGGTCGGCGGCTTCGAGTGGAGTGTAGCCAAAGATCATTGCGACATATGTCAGTGGCAATGATGGTCCGTTGGAGCGAGGCTTGCCCGCGAAGCTAGCACCTCGGTTTACCTGACACTCCGCGTTCTCAGCTTCGCGGGCAAGTCGGGATGCCGGCCACTCGCTCGAACAAAGGCAGGTAGACGCAACCGCCGACAAGCGGATAATGCGCGCTCATCTTCAAACGGCAGCCCCCATGCAATACCTTTACCCCTTACTGACCGTGTTCATCTGGGCAGGTAACAATGTCATCACCAAGGCGGCTGCCGGCCGGATATTCCCCGCCGAGATCGGGTTCTACCGCTGGTTACTGGCGGGCCTTCTGTTTACCCCGTTCCTGCTGCGTCCGGTACTGAAGAACTGGCCGATCATCAAACCCAATCTCGGCAAAATCGCCATCCTGGCGGTGCTGGGCATGGCAATTTATCAAAGCCTGGCCTATTTCGCGGCGACGATCACCACCGCCACCAACATGGGCATCATTTTGTCGCTGGTGCCCATCGTCACGCTGGCAATGTCGATCATCACCCTGGGCAATCGCTTGACCATGGGGGCACTGGTGGGCGCAGTGCTGTCATTTATCGGGGTTTTGTTCGTGGTGTCTCAGGGTAGCTTGACGGTCTTGCTGGCCCACGGCGTCAACATGGGCGACCTGATGATGCTGATCGCTACCACGGCCTATGCGGTCTACAGCACGCTGCTGAAAAAATGGAAGCTGGGGCTGCCGCCGCTGCAATTGCTGTATCTGCAAATTCTGGTGGCGATAGTGGTTCTGATGCCGCTGTTTTTGCTGTCGCAGAAAACCGGGCTGAACCTGAGCAATATCGGGTTGGTGTTATACGCCTGCATCCCGACATCGATGCTTGCGCCCTTGTTGTGGATGAAAGCCATCAGCGTCCTCGGCCCAAGCCGCACGACGCTGTTTTTCAACCTCATCCCGTTGCTGACCGCGCTGATTGCCTCGGTCGCATTAGGTGAGCAGCTTGCCCTGTATCACTTGCTGGGCGGTGCGTTGACGCTACTGGGCGTGATCCTTGCCGAACGCTGGACCACGCCGGTGCGATCTGTCACAACAACTTGAGTGTGCGCCATCATCAGGCATTTTCCGAACCCTCGACGCTGTGAATCGACACATCGGTGATGCCCACGACATGGGGCATGTCCAGGTGCGGCGCACCTGATCCCAACGGATCGTCGTCTACCGCGACGTGGTGTTTGAGCGCCAGCTCGTGCACCACTTCGATGATGGGCACATCGAGGTCTTCAATGACGTCTACGTGGTGCTCACCTGCCAGGGTGTACTCGATTTCATACAGTTCTTTATCGCTCATCGCATCACTTCCTCAACGACCATCTTGGCGCCGACTGACTACGAACTTCGGCTCATAAAGTTAAAGACCGGCGGCTTTAAGGCGCGCGGCATGTTCCAGAAACAGCCCGACAGGATTGGCTCCTTTGCCGACCAGGCCGAGGCTCTGGTTGACGATGTCGAAATGGTCGAGCGGATAGTCATCCCTGATGACCGTGCCCAGATGAGAACTGAATCGCCCGACCATGCCATCAGATTGACCTCGCTCTTTTGTGAACGTGCGAGCGAATATTCGGCACGTGATGTTAGTGCCGTCGAGAAGGTTTAAACCGCGATTGGTTCGCCCTTTTTGCAAGGTTCCGGACCAAGAGTAATAACGCACGCCATTGACCAGTTCTTGCCCCTGCCCGCCCCAAGTGGTTGGCAAACCCTGGGGGTATTTCTGGTTGAAGGCGGCGACACCTGAAGTGGTCAGCGAATGGTGGGCGGCGTCGAGATCCGTCGGCAGCCGCGTGCCGCGATAGCCGGTGTCGAGCAAGTGCATCATCCACCCGACCAACAGCAACGCGGCGTTGAGCAGACGACCGCGTGCGGTGTGACGAGGGAAGCGCGACTCAATGAAATCCGCCAGCTCAGAGCCATGGTTGGGCCCGGCCACGGAAGTCACCGACGCGACGAGGTCCGGGCGCTTGGCGGCGGCGTAGCGAATGGTCAGAGCGCCCTGGCTGTGTCCGATCAGGTTGACCTTTTCGGCGCCGGTTTCCCGCAGGATTTCTTCGATACGGCCCAGCAGCTGCTCGCCGCGAATTTCCGATGAGTTCATCGCCGACACCATTACCGGAATCACCGTGGCGCCGCCGCGACGAAGATTCGGCACGATGCCGTACCAGTAGGGGTAAATCACCAGATTCACAAAACCCAATAACCCCGGCACCAGAACGATGGGGTAACGCGTGGTCTGGGTTTGGGTCATGAGAAGGCTCCTTCAAGATAGGCATGCATTGGCCAAGACCGGGATTGGGGTAGCGGCGCAGATCCAATGTGGGAGCGGACCTGTCCGCGAAGACTGATTATCAGCCGCTAAAGATGCGTTGAATGTACCGCCCCTTCGCGGACGGGTCCGCTCCCACAGGATTTGAGGCAATTCGATATCGAGTAATCCCCCCGAAGCCTCGCTCCAACAGGTCCAAATTAAACCGCTCTACGTGACAAACAAACGTAATGCCCCATCGCCATCAATCCAATCGAACTCTTTCACCCGGCCAACGCTCATAACAGCAACGAGCCAACAATGGCTCTTTCTCTGGAGTGACCTTATGTTCAAGCAATCCTTGGCAGTAGCGGGTGCGTGTGTGGTAGCCGCGTTGGCGGGTTGTACATCGACTACACCGGCCAATCCGGTGGACTACGTGACCTACCGCAATCAGCCGCTGGTCAAGCAAGTCGAAGAAGGCATGACCAAAGAACAAGTCCTGACCATTGGTGGCACGCCGTCCACGACTGTGCAGCGTAAAGCGCACCCAGGCACCTGCAACAACTACGTGCTTAACCGTGAAGGCCATCAACAGCCTTACTACATCACGTTTGACAACAACGGCCGCGTCAACAGCAAGGGCTTCATGACCTGCGAACAACGCGATACCAACGAACGCGCGATGTAAACCACACGTTTTCAAGACGTAAAAAAAGCCCGAATCAATCGGGCTTTTTTGTGGGTGTCGTTCCGGTCTTGGATTAGAACACCAGCTTGAACAAGGCGATCACCACGATCAGGCCGATAATAAAAATGATTCCGACGGTGCCACCAAGAAACTTCAGCATTGGTTCTCTCCATTGATAATTTCAGTCTCAAAGCTGGGACCGCAGCGGAGCGCGCTGGTTTCGTTGATTTTTAACATCGGACCTCATTGGCAAATCAAATAAAACTTTTCAGTTCCCCTGCCACTCACAGGTTAAGACCCGATCATGCCGGGCGTCAGTCAACGTAGTAGCCGACTGACGCATCTAGAGCGCGACGGGATAACCGGATTAGCCCTGGAGAATTATGATGACCGAACTATCGAGTGTGACCGAACTGCGCGAACGCGCACGCCGTAACGTGGAAAACGGGGCTGTGACCGAATCCTACAGCGCTGACATCGAAACGGTGATCCGCTTGCTCAACGAGTCGCTGGCCACCGAACTGGTCTGCGTGCTGCGTTACAAGCGCCACTATTTCATGGCCAAAGGTGTGAAAGCCCACGTCGCCGCTGAAGAGTTTCTGGAGCACGCGACTCAGGAAGCCCAACACGCTGACAAACTGGCCGAGCGCATTGTGCAGCTGGGCGGCGAGCCGGAATTCAACCCGGACCTGCTGTCAAAGAACTCCCACGCGCAGTACGTTGCCGGCAATACGCTTAAAGAGATGGTGACTGAAGACCTGGTGGCCGAGCGCATCGCGATCGACAGCTACCGCGAGATCATTCAGTACATCGGCGACAAAGACCCGACAACCCGTCGCCTGTTCGAAGAGATTCTGGAGCAGGAAGAAGAGCACGCCGACGACATGGCAGACTTGCTCGACGGCATCTGATTGACGTCGCGGTAATGCAAAAAGCCAGGACTTAAGTCCTGGCTTTTTTGTGGACGCCATTTCTATTGCGTACGCCAATTCCCCATGGGAGCGGACCTGTCCGCGATGGGGTCGGTACATCCGGCATATTTCTAACGTCTGACGGATAGCCCTCGCGGACGGGTCCGATCCCACAATGGATTTGCGGCGCCGCTGATAGGTGGGTTCAACACAAATCCCGTGGGAGCGGACCTGTCCGCGAAGACGTTGTTACACCCACAGATATCTGTCGAATGTACCGCCCTCTTCGCGGGCAAGTCCGCTCCCACGAATCTCCGCACGATCACATAACGCGATTACTGAACTGTCTTAGGCGCCTTACCTGAGCGCATCTGCTCAAGCAACGGCGCACATTGATTAGGCTCGCCACCGCTCGGTGCCACCAACGCCAACAGACCCGCAGCCGGCCCCGCGACAGCACCCAGCAGCACCATCCCGGCACCGCGCAGTAACAATGGGCCTGATTGCACACCCGCGCTCGGCTTGGCAAACGCGCCACGCACATACAATGGCGAACGCAGCGAGAACACGCGGAAGCCCTTGGATTCCGGGGTGATCTTCATGTCCAGCTGTTCGGTCTTGAAGTTGGCCGTACCGTCGATGTAGATAATCGCGTTCTCAGTATCGAATACAGACAGCTTGGTGCTGGCCAAACCGTTCTTGATCTCCAGAGCAGTGGCCGCGCAGTTAATCTTCACGTCCTTGTCACCGAACAAACGACCTACGACGTAGTTACCCACGTTCAGACCGGCGATCTCCATTAGGCTGCGACTGATCGCTCCATCATTGACCAATAGCTTCAGCTCGCCATTGGAGGTCCCCAACAGCGCGGCAACCGAATTGCCCCTGCCGCTGATGTCGGCGTCGCCATTTAACTCACCGAAACTGGTTTTCATCGGCTCGAACGTCGGGAACAGCTGCTTGAGCTTAAAGTTACGCGCCGTCAGTTTGGCTCGTCCTTCCAGCGGCTGCGCATGGCCGTTCAAACGGATATCGGCGTCCAGCTTGCCGCCCGCCACACCGAATCGCAGCGGTTGCAGGCTCAATTGGCCATCGTTGAGCACGACGTGGGTGTACAGATCGGTGAACGGCAGCTCGGCGCTTTGCACGATTTTCTTGCCGGTGAACTCGACATCGGCGTCCATCGCGCTCCAGCGATCGGTCTTGAATTCCTCGACCGGCAAGACCTTATCGGTCGGCTGCTTGCTCTCGCCGCCTCGGCTCTTTTGCTCGGCGTTGGAGTCAGCACCAATGAGCGGCTTCAGGTCCGCCATCAGCAATTGATTGGATACCAGCGCGCCGGTCAATTTAGGACGCGGCTGGCTCGCCACGAAACTCAGGTCACCGTGAATATCGCTGCTGCCAATCTTGCCGTTGAAGCCCTGATATTTGAACGAGGCGCCCGCCGCATCATGCAGATGCGCAATCAATCGGCCGTCCGTTGAGTAAGGCGGCGAATCCGGCAGCGTCACGCCCGTCAGCGGATACAGATTGCCCAGGCTGTCGCCAGAGAGCTTCAGGCGCAAATCCAGTTCGCCGAGATTCTGCGGATCGGTCACGGTGCCTGCCACAGCGACTCGGGTATTGCCCGCGCTGACATCGACCTGTACCGGGAACGGCTGCTTGGCGTCTTTCAGCGCCAACAGCCCGCCGACCTTGCCTGTACCGTTGAGCTTCTCGCCGTGATACTGACCTTTGGCCGTGAAGCCAAAGGCATAGTCCTGCGCCGAACCCCCTTTGTCCTGCACCTTCTTGGCTTCGCCGCTGCCGACGATGT
Organism: Pseudomonas rosaeacicularis; assembly: GCF_057128745.1. Lineage (NCBI taxonomy): Bacteria > Pseudomonadati > Pseudomonadota > Gammaproteobacteria > Pseudomonadales > Pseudomonadaceae > Pseudomonas > Pseudomonas rosaeacicularis. Next base: position 89,971 of record NZ_JBSKHT010000005.1, on the reverse strand, counting down.
CGCTGAAAGGAATCGGTTTGCCCAAGGGATCAATCACCACATCGATTTGCGTATTGATCTTCTGATCGTTGTAGCCCACCAAGCCCTTGTCGAAACCGATGGAGCCAATGTCCATCACCCACTTTGAAGGCTCCGCGCTGGGATCGCTTTTGGGCAAATCAAACACCCAGTTGGCGCGACCGTCTGCCAGACGCTCCAGTTTTGCGTTGGGTTCGGTCAGATTGATTCGTGGGATGGAGATGGTTTGCGTCAGAAGTGGCAGCGGCGAAAGCCTGAATTCGACACGTTTGAGGGTCACCATTTGCGGGTTCTTCGACCACTCCGGATTGCCCAGCGTGATGTCTTCGGCCGACAGGTGCGGCCACGGCACCCAAGCACGCCAACCGCCCTCATCAGGCTCGCGACCCCAGTTCACTGCGAGATTGCCATTGATGGCAAACGGTCGATGGAGCGCTTCGGACACTTTTTCGTTGAGCGTCGGCTTGATGCGGTTCCAGTCGAAGGTGGCGATCACGATGATCAAAATGGCTATCAACAGCACCAGGATGGCGCCCGTCCAGGCAAAAATCTTACGGCCTCGCGTCATTGCGTTTTCTCCCCAAATACCGACGCGCCATCCGAGGCGCCTCGCAAACGTCTTAGCGCTTCGACTGACAAAAACCCTGTGGGTTTGATTGATCTCGAAAGTTTTCGATACCGCAGGATTTTCAGCCGGTTCCACGATGGCGCAGCAGGCGCTCTGAAATCCCCAGGAAGAGGCACGACGCTCACGCTGAAGCCCTTGATTGGCGGGGCTTTGCGGCCAGAATCATTTCTGTCGATTGTTACCATCACATCTATGAACTTTTGTATCGACAAACCCCCTGTATTATCGGCTCCATGTTCTTTAAACGCCCTTCCGGGGAGCACCTAATCATGAAACGACAACTGCTGCTTAGCCTGACTCTTTCACTTCTCGCCACGAGCGCGTTCGCCCTGCCTGCCAGCGAGCAACCGATCCTTGGTCAGATGAAAGCCACTCAGCAAGCAGTGCTGCCTACCCTCGCTCAGGACGGCAAACTGATTCAGCAATACCAACGCGTCGCCGAGGACGGTGCAACCAGCAACCTCGCTCGCCAATACCAGCGTGTGGCCGACAACGGTCCCGATCGGATTATTCAGCAATACCAGCGCGTTTCTTGATCACTCCAAACTCGCTCACCAAGCCCGGCCATCGCGCCGGGCTTTTTCATTCTGTTTTGCCTGCACCCGCTCTTTCGGTCTGAAGCCGGGTTCGACGCCGCGCGAATGCATTTGTTAGAGTGCAGCGCAATGCCCAGCCAGAACCACACCCACCCGATGCTGCCCCGCGCCGAACAAAAACAGCAAACCCGCCACGCCTTGCTCGATGCAGCCAAAGGCTTGATGGACAGTGGGCGAGGGTTCGGCAGTTTGAGCCTGCGCGAAGTGGCAAAAACAGCAGGCATCGTCCCGACCGGTTTCTATCGTCACTTCGACGACATGGATCACCTGGGCTTGGCGTTAGTCACTGAAGTGGGCCAGACCTTCCGCCAGACCATTCGCCGAGTCAGGCGCACAGACTCCCTGGCGACAGGCATCATCGACGCTTCGGTGCGGATATTTCTCGATGACGTGGCCGCCAATCGTTCGCAGTTTCTGTTCCTGGCTCGCGAGCAATATGGCGGCTCGCTAAAAGTGCGTCAGGCACTGGGCGCGCTGCGCGAAGCGATCATTGCTGACCTGGCGACAGACCTTGCGTCGATGCCCAAATTTCAGCACCTGAACACTAACGATCTGGCGGTTATGGCGGATCTGGTGGTCAAGAGCGTGTTTGCGATGCTCCCGGAACTGATCGACCCGCCGCCCCCCTCCTTGGCCGAACACCTCACGCCACGCGCCAAAATCACTCAGCAATTGCGCTTTATCTTTATCGGCGCCAAGCGCTGGCAGGGGTTGGGGAGTACGGAATAGGACCCAAATGCGCTGCTCCTGTAGGAGCGAATTTATTCGCGAGGCGCCTGTGTTCCTGTCCCAATTCCTCTATCCAACTATTTCTCGCGAATAAATTCGCTCCTACAGAAAGCCCGCCGCCCCAAAATCGCGCACCGTACGTGATGACGCACCAAGATCTATCGCACAGCGCTATTAATGGGGACGGTCACGCACCGAATGTAGGCAATTTCCTACAGCCCGCTCTGTTGGCAAGCCCCTTGCTCTGGCTTTTGCATCGCATTCGCTGGAAGCTTTCTTATGTTGGTGATTCACCAAAAAGTCGAACCCTGCGCCGAATGGGCCGCCGAGCTGCATTTGAATTTCGAAGCGCGCAGCAAGAGTCGCTTGCGCTGCTTCAGTTCAGAAGGCGAAGACGTCGGGCTGTTTCTTGAGCGCGGCCAACCGCCGTTGCGCGACGGCGACTTTCTCAAGGCCGAAGACGGTCGGGTGGTACGGATCTGCGCCCGCCCGGAGCAGCTGATGCATGTCACCTGCTCCAGCACCTATGAACTGACACGGGCCGCTTATCACTTGGGCAATCGTCACGTTGCGCTGCAAGTCGGCGATGGCTGGCTGCGCCTGCTCGACGACTACGTTCTCAAGGCGATGCTCGATCAATTGGGCGCCACCACCGAATCCATCGAAGCGCCCTTCTCGCCTGAACATGGCGCGTACGGAGGCGGGCATCACCACTCGCGCGCGGGCGAGGAAGATTTCAACTACGCCCCGAAGATTCACCATTTCGGCGTGCGCATATGAACAGCGCCTGGGCGCTTTTGCGTCTGGCCAGCCCGCAGTTGCCCATTGGCGGCTACAGCTATTCGCAAGGGCTGGAAATGGCGGTCGAGCAATCAATCGTCACTGACCCGGCCAGTGCCGGACGTTGGATCGGCGATCAATTGCTGCTCAATCTGGCGCGCTTCGAAGCCCCGCTGCTACTGGCACACTGCACCGCCGCTGCCGAAAACGATTGGGCGCAGTTGCTGCAACTGAGTCACCAACACCGCGCCAGTCGCGAGACCCGCGAGCTGCACCTGGAAAGTCGGCAGATGGGCTACTCACTCAAGCAGTTGTTGCTTGGGCTGCCGGAAATGGATCAGCCCGCTAAAGACTTTCTTGACCAGCTGGAAGAACCGCATCTGGCCCTGTGCTGGGCGCTGGCTGCCCGCGCGTGGCAGATCAGCCCGCAGGACGCGCTGTCCGCCTGGCTCTGGAGTTGGCTGGAAAACCAGCTTGCGGTGTTGATGAAGACGTTGCCGCTGGGTCAGCAGGCGGCACAACGACTCACCAGCCAACTGTTGCCGCTGCTGCAACGCGCCCAGCAACACGCCACGACTCAAGACCCACGCCACATCGGCAGCGCGCCGTTCGGCGTGGCCCTGGCGAGCATGGCCCACGAACGCCAATACAGCCGTCTGTTTCGGTCCTGACTTCTGTGAATAAAAGATCAACGGAGAACACTCAATGAACAGCCAACCCTTGCGCATCGGTATCGGCGGCCCGGTCGGGTCCGGTAAAACCGCTCTAACCCTGGCCCTGTGCCTGGCGTTGCGCGACCGCTACAACCTGGCGGTGGTCACCAACGACATCTACACCCGCGAAGACGCCGACTTTCTGGTGCGTAACGAAGCCCTGGCGCCGGAACGCATCATCGGCGTGGAAACCGGCGGCTGCCCGCACACGGCAATTCGTGAAGACGCTTCGATCAATCTGGAAGCCGTCGACCAGCTCAACCGCCGCTTTCCGGGGCTGGATCTGATCATCGTGGAATCAGGCGGTGACAACCTCTCGGCCACTTTCAGCCCGGAACTGTCGGACCTGACCCTTTACGTGATCGACGTCTCGGCAGGCGACAAGCTGCCGCGCAAGGGCGGGCCGGGCATCTGCAAATCCGACTTGCTGGTGATCAACAAAATCGACCTGGCACCGCTGGTGGGCGCGTCGCTGGAGATGATGGACCGCGACACCAAGAAGATGCGCGGCGACAAGCCGTTCGTGTTCAGCAATCAGAAAACCGGACAAGGTCTGGAAGCCATCATCGCCTTCATCGAGCGTCAGGGTCTGCTGACCGAAGCGGCCTGAGTCTTTTTCCCAAGGAGTGTGTTCATGAATTACAAACAAGCCGTCAGCGCGCTGGCCCTGTTGCTGATCCCGGCACTGGCGTTTGCCCATCCCGGTCATGACGAAAGCGGACTGGTCGCGGGCATCAGCCACCCATTGGGCGGTCTGGATCACTTGCTGGCGATGGTGGCCGTGGGTCTGTGGGCCGCACAGCAGAAAGGCGCGCCGCGCTGGGCGCTGCCTTGCACGTTCGTGGGCACCCTGTTGATCGGTGGCTTGCTGGGCTTTGAAGGCTTGGATGTGCCGGGTCTGGAAAGCGGCATCGCGGCCTCGGTATTTGCGTTGGGCCTGGCGGTTGCGCTGGCAGTGCGTCCACCTTTGCTCATGGCCGTCGCGGCGACTGCGCTGTTTGCGATGTTCCACGGCGTGGCCCACGGTCTTGAGCTGCCGGAGATGGCCAGCCCTTGGGGTTACGCAGCCGGTTTCGTCGGCGCAACGGCGGCGCTGCATGCCGCCGGTTATGCGGTTGTGCGCTTCCTGCCAACGGCTGCAGCGCCCATCGTGCGCATCGCTGGCGCCCTGGCTGCCGCGGCAGGTGTCTGGATGTTCGCCGGTTAACGCCGCACCCTTGTAGGAGCTGCCGAGCAGAGCGAGGCTGCGATTAAAGTCTGTCTTACACACCGCATCGGTCGGGCGCGACCCCGGAGCCTCGCGTTGCTCGGCAGCTCCTACAAAAGCGAAGGCATAGGCCGCCTCCAGATTTGCATCTGACTCCAAATCCCACCTCCTGCTACCATGTCGCGCAATTTGCCACTGCCGTGACGCTAACTCGATGCCTGACACTCGCCCTGCCGACAAGCCCCCCCTGAAAGCCGTATTCGCCGCCGTGCGCCAGCATTTCATGCAGGTGATCGTGCCGATGTGGTTGCGTGCTGGCTGGAATGACGAGATGGCATTGCCTTACGAAGCAGTCGACGCGAAGCATCAGCCATTACCACCCCAACGCTATCGGGCCATGGCCTGCGCGCGACAGCTATTTCTGTTTTCCAACCTGATCGATGACCCGTCCGTGCCTGAAGCCGGGGCTCGCGCGGCAGCGTTGTTCCGGTCGTTGCAGCAGCATTTCCACGATGCCGAACACGGCGGCTGGTTCTACAGCATCGACCCGCAGGGCGTTCCACTGGACCGCCGCAAAGACCTCTACACCCACGCCTTCATCGTGTTTGCGTGCGCTCATTACTGGGCCAAAGCGCGCGAGCCGTTGGTTGAGTCAACCCTCAATGCCGCACTGAACGTGGTCGCCGAGCGCTTTGCCGACGGCGAGGGTTTGTACGAAGCGGTGCTTGATGAGGACTGGTCACGACTGAATGCCGGGCCGTTGCAGAACCCGCTGATGCATTTGGCCGAAGCTTTTCTGGTGACCGTAGAAGTGCGTGAAGACGCCCACACGCAGGCTGCGCTGGATGCGTTAGTCGCTGGCATGCAACGCCGCTTCGTGGACGTTGAGCACGGGGTAATGCTGGAAAAACCGCTGGGAGCTGTGGATAACTGGTCCGAGCCTGGGCATCAGTTCGAGTGGTTCTATTTGCTGGAATCGTCAGAGCACTTGCGTGACACCCCGTTGCATCGCTCGCTGACCACGGCTTTCGCCCACGCGCAGGCCCAGGGCGTTGATCCGAAGACTGGCGCTGTCGCGGCGATGCTGGAAGTAGACGGATCGATGAAGGACGGCACGCAACGGATCTGGGCTCAAGCCGAATATCTGCGCGCACTGACCCTGCGGCCTGACAGCCAGAATCTGCTGGCCCGACAACTGACCGCGCTACAACAGCGGTTTTTGCATCCGACCGGCTGGAACGAATGCCTGGACTGCGATGGCACGGTCAGCCGCAGCGACATGCCGTCTACCACGCCGTATCACCTCGCGACCTGCTATATCGGCCTCGCCCAGTATTTCAAAGACACCGCCGCGCCCCTGTAGGAGCGAACTTGTTCGCGAGGCGTCAGCTCTGGAACCGCATGACCTGTAGGAGCCGCCGAGCCGCGCGAGGCTGCGATGCGATATGCCTGACACACCGCAATCGCAGCTTCGCGGGCAAGCCTCGCTCCAACGGGTGTCGCCCGGCCTGTAGGAGCGAACTTGTTCGCGAGACGTCAGCTCTGGAACCGCATGGCCTGTAGGAGCCGCCGAGCCGCGCGAGGCTGCGATGCGATATGCCTGACACACCGCAATCGCAGCTTCGCGGGCAAG
>NZ_JBSKHT010000005.1:0-83657 GCF_057128745.1 Pseudomonas rosaeacicularis | reverse complement strand
CCTGTAGGAGCCGCCGAGCCGCGCGAGGCTGCGATGCGATATGCCTGACACACCGCAATCGCAGCTTCGCGGGCAAGCCTCGCTCCAACGGGTGTCGCCCGGCCTGTAGGAGCGAACTTGTTCGCGAGACGTCAGCTCTGGTACCGCATGACCTGTAGGAGCTGCCGAGCGTCGCGAGGCTGCGATGCGATATGTCTGACACACCGCATCGCAGCCTCGCGCTGCTCGTCAACTCGCACAAAAGCGAGGCTCCTACAGGGAACGGCGCAGGCCGCGAACGGTTTGTGGTGAATCAACCACGGCTGCGATCAATCGCAAATCCAGCCCAAGTCTGGCTCACCGGCATCAGTTCAAGGCTGTTGATGTTGACGTGCGCCGGGGTGTTCATGATCCAGAAGATCGTGTCGGCGATGTCTTGTGGCTGGATCGGCTCGGCACCCGCGTAGGTCGCGTCGTACTTGGACTTGTCGCCACCAAAACGCACCAGCGAGAACTCGCTCTCGCACAGGCCTGGCTCAAGGTTGGTCACACGCACACCAGTGCCGACCAGATCGTTGCGCAGGTTCAGCGAGAACTGACCGACAAACGCTTTAGTGCCGCCGTACACATTGCCGCCCGGATACGGATAGTTACCCGCCACCGAACCGAGGTTGACGATGCTTGCGCCACGGCCATGGGCGATCAAGCGCGAAAGCAGCAAACGCGTGGTGTAGACCAGGCCTTTGACGTTGGTGTCGATCATGGTGTCCCAATCGTCCAGATCGCATTTGGGTGCAGGGTCGATGCCCAGCGCCAGGCCTGCGTTGTTGATCAGGCCACGAATCGTCGCGAACTCTTCAGGCAGGCTATCAATCGCGCTCTCCATGACCGCGCGATCGCGCACGTCCAGCACTAGTGTGTGCACCTTGGTCTGTTTCGACAATTCAGCGCTGAGGGCATTCAGGCGGTCTTCACGACGGCCCGTCAGTACCAGCGACCAGCCAGCTTCAGCAAAACGACGAGCGCAGGCTTCGCCAAATCCGGACGTGGCGCCGGTGATGAACACGGTAGAAGTCATTTCATTCTCCTGACTATGGGCTGCGGGCTTATCGGACTAAGCACTTTGTTCGCAATGAAAAGTAATGCGACCGGAGTCACGTGTAGGAAAGTTCTGGAGCATGCCCGCGCACGCCCCAGCGGGGCAAGTAGTTGTCGGAACACCACTCAAACCTGTGCGCACTTGATCAAAAAACGTACAGCCGCCTCAAAGCCTTGTGCCATCAGGGCTACAGACACTTTTGCCCACGTTATCCACAGTCAGACCCACAATCTCTGGGGGCAACTCAAAAAAGCGCAGGCCGCGCCATGCGGGGCTTTCGGGCGATTTTTACAGCAAAATGGCTTGACCTGCCCCAACGTATCTGTAGTGAAAAAACCCCCGCAGTTGTTCGACCGGACAGCTTATGGCCTGAGACACCAGAGATTGCGCTACCTACGGAGGTCTTTCCAACGGTTGCACACAGAGTTATCCACAGGAGCCAAGTGCGTGAGACCTGTATAAAAAACCAGATCAATCCGCGTTGACAAAGCCCACCAAAATAACGGCCGAAAGCACTGATCATAATTTGATCGTCCCGCTACAGGCCCCGCCGTGCAAGGGTTTCAGCCAAGTACTCCCAACTTATTCACAGCCGGTTCCACAGTAAAACTGAACAAGTCAAAACCGTGACAAAACAACCATTTGCAGCGACTTTATGTCGCGCTTTGGCACCTCTTCAAAATTGTTTTCCACAATTCCAAAACAGAGCGCCCCAGGTGAGAAATCACCCAGGGCGCCGGTGGTGCAATCCACAATTTTGAGATCAATGCCCGCCCAGGTACGCGTTCCTCACTTCATCGTTGGTCAGCAGTTCCTGACCAGTGCCTGTCAGACGAATCTCGCCGTTGACCATCACGTAGGCGCGGTCCGACAGCTTGAGCGCATGGTTGGCGTTTTGCTCGACGAGAAAGATGGTCATGCCGCTTTTCGCCAACTCCCGCAGCGTCGAGAAGATCTGCTTCACGATGATCGGCGCTAGCCCCAAGCTCGGCTCGTCCAGCAACAGCAGCTTGGGGCGACTCATCAGCGCGCGGGCGATGGCGAGCATTTGCTGCTCACCGCCCGACATGGTCATGGCGCGTTGATTACGACGCTCCTTGAGACGCGGGAACAGGTCGAACATGCGCTGCATGTCTTCGCTGGCAAACTTGTCGCCGATCGGAATGGTGCCCATCAACAGGTTCTCTTCCACCGACATGTCCGGGAACACGCGGCGCCCTTCAGGCGACTGCGCAATGCCGTTGGACGCGATGTAGTGCGACGACTTCTGGGTGATGTCGATGCCCTGATAGATGATTTGCCCGCTGGCAGCCCGAGGTTGACCAAAAATCGACATCAGCAGCGTGGATTTGCCCGCGCCGTTGGACCCGATCAGGCTGACGGTTTCGCCTTCATCAATGTGCAGCGAGACTTTCTTCAGGGCCTGAATCGGCCCGTAGTACACGTCGATCTCTTTCAATTCGAGGATCGGCTTACTCATACCAACTCCTCTTCATCAGCGCCCAGATACGCCGCGATTACTTTTGGATCGTTGCGAATCTGCTCCGGCCCGCCCATGGCGATCACGTTGCCGTGGTCGAGCACGACGATATCGTCGGATATACCCATGACCATGCCCATGTCGTGCTCGATCAGCACGATGGTCATGTCGTGTTCGTCGCGCAGCAAGCGGATCATCCCGCTCAGCGCTTCGGTTTCCTGTGGGTTCAGACCTGCTGCCGGTTCGTCCAGGCAGATCACCTGCGGACGCGTGCACATGGCGCGGGCGATTTCCAGACGGCGTTGCTGGCCGTAGGACAATTCACCAGCCAGACGGTTGGCGCAGTCCACCAGGTCCACTACTTCCAGCCAGTAGAAAGCCGTACTCATGGCGTCTTCTTCGGCCTTGCGATAGCCCTTGGTGTTGAGGATGCCGGCCAGCATGTTGCGGTTGACCCACATGTGCTGCGCCACCAGCAGGTTCTCGATGACTGACATTTCCTTGAACAGACGAATGTTCTGGAACGTGCGCGCCAGCCCTGCCCGGTTTACCAGGTGCGTGCCGCCGAACATCTTGTAGAACACCCGGCTGGCGAAACTGCGAGGGGACACGAAGTCAGTGGCTTGAAACGGCTCACCCAACAGCTTGATCACGTTGGTGGTGGTGCCGCGAGTATGGAGATTGATGCGCCCGCCCGTGGCTTTGTAAAACCCGGTCAAGCAGTTGAAGACCGTGGTCTTGCCCGCACCGTTGGGGCCGATCAAGGCAAAGATCGAGTTGCGACGTACTTTCAAGCTGACGTCGCTCAGGGCCTTGATGCCCCCGAAGTGCATTGCCAGTTTCTCGACGGACAGAACGATTTCGTCGCTCATTGCACGCCCTCCGCTTTGACCAGCACGCCTTTGCGTGGACGCACGCCGGTACGGCTGATGCGGATCAGGCCGCGTGGGCGCCAGATCATCATCAGCACCATCAAGATGCCGAACAGCAGCACGCGGTACTCGGCGAAGCTGCGCAGCAATTCAGGCGCCACAGTCAGCACGAATGCCGCGATGACTACGCCCACTGTCGAACCCATGCCGCCGAGCACGACGATGGCGAGGATCAATGCCGATTCGAAAAAGGTGAACGAGGTCGGGTTGATGAAGCCCTGATAACTGGCGAAGAACACGCCGGCCAATCCAGCAGTGGAGGCGCCGATGGTGAACGCCGAAAGCTTGACCAGTACGTGGTTCAGGCCCATGGAGCGGCAGGCGATTTCATCTTCGCGCAGGGCTTCCCATGCGCGGCCGACTGGCATGCGGGTCAGGCGATGCTTGATATACAGCACGGCCAGTACCACCAGGAACAGCACGGCGTAGATGAAGATGAATTTCAGGTCAGGGTTGTATTCGAAACCGAAATACTCATGAATCGGGATGCCGCCATCTTTGGCACGGCGCCCAAATTCCAGCCCGAATATCGTCGGCGCAGGCACTGCCACACCGTTCGGGCCGCCGGTAAACGACAGCCAGTTGTTGAGTACCAGACGGATGATTTCACCAAAACCCAGGGTCACGATGGCAAGGTAGTCGCCGTGCATGCGCAACACCGGGAAACCCAGGATGCAGCCCGCAAGCGCAGCGGCAATCGCCGCCAACGGCAACGCCGACCAGAAACCCAGGCCCAGATACTGATACCCCAGCGCCAACCCGTAGGCGCCGATGGCATAGAACGCCACGTAACCCAGGTCGAGCAGGCCAGCCAGACCGACCACGATGTTCAGGCCAAGGCCCAGCAGAACGTAGATCAGCCCAAGGATGACGACCGTCAGCACGTACTTGTCGGCGAATACGGGAAAGATGATCGCAATCACGATCATCGCCGGGATGATGTAGCGCAGGCGCGATTTGTAATCAGGCGCCAGCACATGCACACCGGAGCCCGAGCTTTCGAAGCTCTGCGCGATGGCCACGCCTTTTGGCGTCTGCATGAACAGACTCAGGACCAGACGGCCAACCATCACCACGCCAACCAGTACGGCTACGCGGGTGGGTTGCAGGTTAAAGCCGTAACCGTCTAGCACAACGCCGACAATGGGGCCGAAGACGATCAGCGCCAGCAGGCCGGCGATGACAGCGTCGATGAGGCTTTGTTTGATGTCGATGGGTTTGATAGGTGCGGACATACTTATACCTTCGCCACGAGTGGGCGACCCAGCAGGCCTTGAGGACGGAAAATCAGGATCACTACCAACAGGCCGAAACTGAACACGTCTTTGTAATCGGAGTTGATCAACCCGGAGAACTGCGATTCGGCAACCCCGAGAATCAAGCCCCCGAGCATCGCGCCCGGCAACGATCCAATCCCGCCCAAAACCGCAGCAGTGAACGCCTTGATGCCGATCACGAAACCGGCGAAAAAGTCGAAGGTGCCGTAGTTCATGGTAATCAGCACGCCAGCCAGTGCAGCCATCGCAGCGCCGATGATGAACACGTAGGAAATGACCCGGTCAGTGTTGATCCCCAGGATCGACGCCATCTTGCGGTCCTGCTGCGTGGCGCGGCACATCCGGCCCAGCTTGGTGTACTTGATGATGTACGTCAGCACGCCCATGCCGACGAACGCAGCGATGAGGATGAAGATCTTGGTGTAGGTGATCTGCACAAAGCCGCTGCCGATATCAAAGCGCAATGCGCCTTCGAGCATCGTCGGCACGCCCTGTTGCCGTGGGCCCTGGGCGATCTGTGCGTAGTTCTGCAGGATCAGGGAAATACCGATGGCACTGATCAGCGGTGCCAGGCGGGTCGAGTTACGCAGCGGTTTATAGGCCACGCGCTCAATGACGAAGCCATACACACCCGTCACCACGATGGTGAAGATCAGTGTGCCGAGAATCAGGAAAGGGAAGGACTCAACACCGAAGAACGACAGGACCGCGAGGCCAATTGCCGCCAGGTAAGCGGAGATCATGTACACGTCGCCGTGGGCGAAGTTGATCATGCCGATGATGCCGTAAACCATCGTGTAACCGATGGCGATCAGGCCGTAGACCGAACCGAGGGTCAGGCCGTTGATCATTTGTTGCAGGAAAATACCATCCATCACGCACGCTCACGAACTTGAAAGGCCACGGTGGAACCGGCCCGCGTACACCCTCGTGAGGTGTGGCGGACCAGACGCATATGGCAACAGAAGAAACCAGGGGTCGCCCAGGTGGCGGACCCCATTAACCAGACAACGGGTGGCGCGAGTCCAACCTCGCGCCACCTGCCGTCCGACTAAGCGCTCAACTTACTTCTGCTTTTCAAGCTGGTGGTATTTACCGTCTTTGTCCCACTGGTAAACCACGTAGTCGGAGACTTTCAAGTCGCCTTTGCTGTCCCAGGACTTCTCACCCATGACGGTTTTGACCGGGTGGGATTTGAGGAACTTGGAGGCGTCTTCGCCTTTGTTCGACTTGGCGCCGTTGAAGCCGGCGGCCAGGGCCTGAACCGAAGCGTAGGCGTACAGGGTGTAGCCTTCAGGCTCGTATCCGGACTTGCGGAACTGGTCTACCACAGCCTTGCTGTCTGGCAGCATGCGCGGGTCAGCGCCGAAGGTCATGTACACGCCGTCGACGTATTGCGCGCCGCCAGCGGTGGTAACCAACTCGTCGGTTACAACGCCGTCGTCGGACATGAATTTCACGTCTTTCAGGCCTTGCTCACGCAGTTGGCGAACCAGTGGGCCGGCTTCCGGGTGCAGACCGCCGAAGTAAACGACGTCAGCGCCCACGGATCGGATCTTGGTGACCAGGGCGCTGAAGTCTTTCTCGCCACGGGTCAGGCCTTCTTCCAGAACCGGCTTCACGCCACGCTTGGTGAGCTGCTTGGCAGTCGCATCTGCCAGGCCTTTGCCGTAGGTGTCTTTGTCGTTGATGACGGCGATTTTCTTGCCTTTGAGCACGTCGACGATGTAGTCACCAGCAACGATGCCTTGCTGGTCGTCACGGCCGCACATACGGAACATGGCGTTCAGGCCGCGCTCGGTAACGGTTGGGTTGGTGGAACCTGGAGTGATCGCGATGATGCCGGCTTCGTCATAGACTTCTGAAGCAGGGATGGTCGACGACGAGCAGAAGTGGCCGACAACGCCAGCGACTTTGTCCGAAGCTGCCTTGTTGGCAACGGCAACGGCCTGTTTAGGTTCGCAAGCATCGTCGTATGCGGTCAGTGCGATTTTCTCGCCGTTAATGCCGCCCGCAGCGTTGATGGCGTCGGCAGCTGCCTGCGCGCCCTTCATGTACTGCTCGCCGAACGAGGCGTTTGCGCCAGTCATTGGGCCGGCAACGCCGATCTTCACATCAGCTTGTGCAAAAGAAGCTGCACCCAGTGCGCTAGCCACTGCGAGTGCCAGAAAGCCTTTCCTGTAAAACGTCTGCGACATGAGTTGGTGCTCCTAGGTTTTTTAATTAGCACTGCGACCACTGGATGCTCAGAGCAAGTGGCGTGCCATCGGTTTTTTATTCTGAAAAAAGTCGTCGTTTATTGTTATTCGACTGTTTTGAGCCCTTTTTAACTGGGCGTGCAACCGTCTAAACCGCGCAAGGTGCAACCCTGCACCTTAAAAAGAGCAACCCTCTTCTTTAACGTGCGCAACCACGCTGCCACAAGCTGTACAACCCCGTTGTTACAGCGTGCGTCACCGAACTGCACACCGGCGGTGCGGTGACGCTACGGGACGCACCATTTGAGGTTAGTGGATGCGCGAAAAAGCGCCGTAGATTGAGGGAAGTTTCCGCTCAAATCACTATGCGAAGGCACTGGCCTGCATGGTATAGCGAAAAGCCAGCCTCATAGACAGAGCTTCGCAAGCTGATTGCAGACAGCGGTTGCATGTCTGCGAAGGGAATCGGCAGCACGTTGGGATTACCGGTACAGAGATAATCGGCGAAGGCTTTGCCCACAACCGTGCCCGTTGTGTTGCCACGGCCGTTGTAACCAGTCATGGCGACCAATCCTGAGGCAGGCTCGAACATCCGCAGCAGGTGATCTGGCGTAAAGGCAATACATCCCGTCCATGTGCATTCCCACTCGACCTTTTTCAGGTACGGAAAGTAGTGCTGCTGAACGCGATCAGCCCAGGCTTTCAAGAACCAGACTGGCTTTTGATTGCCATTGCCCAGGCTGCCGAGTAACAAACGACCATCGGCATCACGACGAATGCTGCTCAGCACTTGGCGGGTATCCCACGAACCTTGTCCGCCCGGCAAAATCTGTTTTGCCGCGTCTTCGGTCAATGGCGCGGAGGCGACCTGATAGTAATAACCGGGGAAGAAGTGGCGGCGCAGGTCAGTCCACTCGCCTTCGGTGTAGGCGTTGGAGGCGATCACCACTTGCTCGGCCAGCACAGCGCCATGCTCAGTGAGGACACACCAGCGATCGCCTTGTCGTTCGAGTTTTCGTACCGGCGAATGGTCGTAGCGCTGACCGCCAAGACGGGTGACGGCCTCAGCCAGACCGCTAGTATAGGCCATCGGATTTATCGTACCCGCCCGAAGGTCGAGCAAGGCGCAGGTGATTTCTTTGGTGCCAGTGGCGTCCTGGCACGCTTTGCCGGTGAGCAGTTCAACCGGCGCACCACGGCGTTTCCATTGTTCTTCGCGGCTGCGCAAATCGGCCTGGCCACGGGCGTTGTGCGCCATGTGCAGCGTGCCTTTGCGTTGCGCCTGGCAATCAATGCCGTACTTCTCAATCAGGCTGAACACCAGCGACGGCGCGTCACCGAGCATTTTGTTGAGCTGGCTGCCGACAGGCTGACCGAAACCGGCTTCGATCTCGTCGGGTGGAATCCACATGCCCGCATTGACCAGTCCTACGTTGCGCCCTGACCCGCCCTGCCCCGTGCGGTGGGCTTCGATAACGGCGACGCTCTTGCCTTGCTCAAGCAAGTGAATCGCCGCCGACAGCCCGGTGATGCCTGCGCCGATGACGCAAACATCCACTCTCACCTCGCCCTTCAACGCTGGCGCCTCAGGCCTCTGCGGCGTCAGCGTTTCCCACAGACATTCTTCGCGTAGCGGCATCGCAAAACCTCGGAAAGAGACAAAGCGTCGCTCTCATGCGAATGCGAGAACGACTGAAACCGTGCAAACACGCTGCAAGACCTTGTAGGAGCTGCCGAAGGCTGCGATGCGATTCCCCTGACACACCGCAATCGCAGCCTTCGGCAGCTCCTACAAGGGCTGCGCCTAAATCACAAAGCTATCAATCAAACGTAATGCCCTGCGCCAACGGCAGCTCGCGGGAGTAGTTGACGGTCGCGGTCTGGCGACGCATGTAGCCTTTCCACGCATCGGAACCGGACTCACGACCGCCGCCGGTTTCTTTCTCGCCGCCAAACGCGCCGCCGATTTCCGCGCCGCTTGGCCCGATGTTGACGTTGGCAATCCCGCAATCACTGCCCAGTGCCGAAACGAACTGCTCGGCTTCGCGCACGTCGGTGGTGAAGATGCACGACGACAGGCCCTGCGGCACGTCGTTGTTCAAGCGCACAGCCTCGGCAAAGTCGTCATAACCGACGACATACAGAATCGGCGCGAATGTTTCGGTGCGCACCACGTCGCTCTGTTCAGGCATCTCGACAATGGCAGGCGAGACGTAATAGGCATTGGGGAACTGATCTTCCAACTGCCGCTTGCCACCAAACACTTTGCCGCCTTCGCTCAGGGCCTGTTCCAGCGCGTCCTGCATGTTCTCAAAGCTGGCTTTGTCGATCAGCGGGCCGATCAGATTGCCTTCCAGCGGGTGGCCGATGCGCACTTTGGCGTAAGCGGTTTTCAGGCGCTCGACGAAATCGGCCTTCACCGAGTTGTGCGCGATCAAACGACGCAGCGTGGTGCAGCGCTGACCGGCCGTACCCACGGCGCTGAAAAGAACGCCACGCACGGCCAGATCCAGATCAGCACTCGGCGCAAGAATCATCGCGTTGTTACCGCCCAGTTCCAGAATGCTACGGGCGAAACGTGCGGCGACTTTCGGTGCGACCTCTCGGCCCATGCGGGTGCTGCCGGTGGCGCTGATCAAAGCGACACGGGTGTCATCGACCAATGCTTCGCCGGCATCGCGACCACCGATGACCACTTGGGTCAGGTATTGCGGCGCGTCAGAAAAATCTTTGGCAACGCGATCAAACAGGGCTTGGCAGGCCAGACCGGTCAGCGGGGTCTTTTCCGACGGCTTCCAGATCACCGAGTTGCCGCACACCAGCGCCAGCGCGGTGTTCCACGACCAGACCGCCACCGGGAAGTTGAACGCGCTGATAACGCCGACCACGCCGAGGGGATGCCAGGTTTCACGCATGTGATGGCCCGGACGCTCGGAGGCAATGGTCAAGCCATACATCTGACGCGACAAGCCGACAGCGAAGTCGCAGATGTCGATCATTTCCTGCACTTCACCCAGCCCTTCCTGAGTGATCTTGCCTGCCTCCCACGACACCAGCTCGCCAAGGTCAGCCTTGTGCATCCGCAGGGCTTCGCCAAACAAACGAATCAGCTCGCCCCGGCGCGGTGCCGGCACTTTGCGCCAGGCTTCGAACGCGTGGTCTGCGCGGGTGATGCGCTGCTCGACTTCGGCCGCGCCTTCCCAATGAACCGCGGCCACTTTGCTGCCGTCGACCGGGGTATGCACCGGCTTGTCGCCGTTCTGATACAGCGCGGGTTCAACACCAAGACGGGTGAGCAGGTCAGTAAGCATGGTTTCTCCTGAGTTTCGTGAGCTGAGCAGCGAATGCGGAATGCTGAAACAGGGTGATTTCGTCAGCGTGTAGTAATAGCTGGCCTCAAGCGCTGCCACAAACGACCATTAGGCGAGATATCATTCCGTTTTTTCATGCTGACGTGGACTGGCCTGAACATGTTGAACAAACGCCACTTGCCCTCGATCACCGCTTTGCAATGTTTTGAGGCCGTCACCCGCCACTTGAGTTTTACCCGCGCGGCCGAGGAGCTGAATCTGACGCAAAGCGCGGTCAGCAAGCAAGTGGCGCAACTGGAGGAACTGGTCCAGCACCTGCTGTTTCGTCGGGTGCGTCGCCGCCTGCAACTGACGCCTGCGGGCGCGTTGTATCTGGGGGAAGTGCGCAAGATTCTGAGCCAGGTGGAGATGTCGACGCATTTCCTGCGGTCCTACGGCGGAGAGACCGAAGTCCTGCGCGTATCGACGCCATCAACCTTCGGCGCGCGCTGGCTGGTCCCACGGCTTAAAGGCTGGCGATTGCGTCATCCGCATATTCATCTGGACCTGATCAACGAGCAGGAAACCGATGATCTGGCCCAAGGCCGTTGCGACCTGAGCTTCTACTTCGGCCAAGGCGCCAGGCCCGGAGCGGAGAGCATGAAGCTGTTCAGCGAAGAGCTGATCCCGGTGTGTTCGCCCGGCAGCCTGCCGGATACGCCCTTCACCGAGCCAACGCAGTTGAGCGATCTGGTGTTACTGCAGAGCGCATCGCGCCCGCAGGCTTGGCACGACTGGTTCGAAAGCCAGGGTTATCAGACCGAGCACAGCTACCACGGGCCGCGCTTCGAAACGTTTTATATGTGCATTCGCGCAGCCCAAGTGGGTTGCGGAGTGGCGCTGCTGCCAAGGTTTCTGGTGGAAGAGGAGTTGGCCGATGGCAAGTTGGTCATTCCCTGGGCGCATGCATTGCCCAGTCGCGATGCGTATTACCTGGCTTACCCGGAACATGCGGCGGACGTGCCGAAGATTCGGGATTTTGTGGCGTGGATGGTGGAGCAGCTGAATGAACCCACTCCCTAATAAGCCATTATCCTGTAGGAGCGAACTTGTTCGCGAGAAGGTCGTACTGACACACCGCACCGCCTGTCTCGCTAACAAGTTAGCTCCTACAGAAAACCGGGTTGCAGCGCAAACCAAACAAATCTGCCCCAACCCGCGCTCCGCTGGCATTATGTCGGGCATCGTCAAAAACAATCCGGACCTACCGCCGCAGCGCTTGCGCTGGCCGTATGCGACACCGACTTGATATCCAGTGGCCACGTCTGGCGGCCGCTGCTGGCTGGAGCGACACCATGAGCGAGAGCGCTTTCTCTGAACGCATCGTGCAAAACCTGCTCGACACCGATCTCTACAAGCTGACCATGATGCAGGCCGTGCTGCACAACTACCCCAACGTAGAAGTGGAATGGGAGTTTCGCTGCCGCAACGGCGAGGACCTCCGGCCGTACCTGATGGAAATCCGCCACCAGATCGAGCAACTGTGCGAGCTGTCGCTGAGCATCGAAGAGATGGGTTTTCTCGAAAACATCTCCTTCATGAAGCCCGACTTCCTGCGCTTTCTCGGCCTGTTCCGCTTCAACATGCGTTACGTCCACACCAGTATCGAAGATGACCAACTGTGCATTCGCCTGCGCGGCCCGTGGCTGCACGTGATCATGTTCGAAGTGCCGCTGCTGGCCATCGTCAGCGAAGTGCGCAACCGGCATTGCCACCCGAACACGCTACTTAGCGCCGCGCGGGACCAGCTCTACAGCAAGTTCGACTGGCTGACCGCCACAGCAACCCCCGACGAATTGGCAGAGCTGAAAGTGGCTGATTTCGGCACGCGCCGGCGGTTTTCCTTTGCTGTGCAGGAGGAAGTGGTATCGGTGCTCAAGGCTGATTTCCCCGGTCAATTCGTCGGCACCAGCAACGTGCATCTGGCGCGCAAATTCAACCTCAAGCCGCTGGGGACCATGGCCCATGAATGGATCATGGCCCATCAGCAACTCGGTCCGCGCCTGATCGACAGCCAGATTGCCGCTCTCGATTGCTGGGTTCGCGAATACCGTGGGCTGCTGGGTATCGCACTGACTGACTGCATCACCACCGACGCTTTTTTGCGGGACTTCGATCTGTTTTTCGCCAAGCTCTTTGACGGCCTGCGTCACGACTCAGGCGACCCGGTGCAGTGGGCGGAAAAATGCATCGTCCACTATCAGCGCCTCGGCATCGATCCAATGAGCAAGACTTTGGTGTTCTCCGACGGCCTGAACCTGCCCAAGGCCCTGGAAATATTCCGGGCGTTGCGCGGGCGGATCAATGTCAGCTTCGGCATCGGCACCAATCTGACTGCCGACGTGCCCGGCGTCACGCCCATGAACATCGTGCTGAAAATGACCGCCTGCGCGGGGCAGCCGGTGGCGAAAATCTCCGATGAGCCCGGCAAGACTCAATGCAAAGACCCCAATTTCGTGTCTTACCTGCGTCACGTATTCAAGGTGCCAGCCTGAATCGAGCACCCCGCCCTCCCTTTTGATATGCCTATTTTTTCTTCTTCTGCATAAGGAGTAAATCATGCAAGCCGTACAGCTCGAGATCGCAAAAGAGCTCAACGTTCAGGCGCCGTTCGCCAATCCGGGTGAGCTTGAGGCCGAGGTTGCACGTCGTGTCCAGTTCATCAAAGAGCGCCTGCAAGCGTCACGCCTGAAGGTACTGGTGTTGGGCATCAGCGGCGGGGTCGATTCGCTGACCGCAGGCCTGTTGGCCCAGCGCGCAGTTAAGGAACTGCGCGACAGCACCGGCGACAAGGGCTATCAGTTCATCGCCGTGCGCCTGCCGTATCACATTCAGCACGACGAACACGAGGCCACTGCTTCGGTCGACTTCATCCAACCGGACGAGCGCCACACCGTCGACATCGCGCCTTCAGTCAAAGCGCTGGTCGAGCAGGTCAAGGCGTTCGAGGGTCAGTCGGATGCTGCTGTCGACTTCGTCAAAGGCAACATCAAGGCGCGCACGCGCATGGTCGCGCAGTACACCATCGCTGGCGTACGCGGCGGGTTGGTGATCGGGACGGATCACGCGGCAGAAGCGGTGATGGGTTTCTTCACCAAGTTCGGCGACGGCGCTTGCGACCTCGCGCCACTGAGCGGGCTGGTGAAGAACCAGGTCCGCGCGATTGCTCGCAGCTTTGGCGCGCCAGAGAACCTGGTCGAGAAAATTCCGACTGCTGACCTGGAAGACCTCGTGCCCGGCAAACCTGACGAAGCCTCCCACGGCGTGACCTACGCCGAGATCGACGCCTTCCTGCACGGCGAGCCATTGCGCCAGGAAGCGTTCGACATCATCGTCAATACCTACCGCAAGACCCAGCACAAGCGGGATTTGCCGTACGCCCCTTGATGGGTTGACGCGACCCCTGTAGGAGCTGCCGAAGGCTGCGATGCCATTCCCATGACACACCGCAATCGCAGCCTTCGGCAGCTCCTACAGGTTCCAGCTTAATCCGGCCGTGTACCCGCGCAGCACTTCAGTCCAAAACGGAATGACCCCGTCGTTTTTTTTCGCTTGTCGGGCTTCTTCATCAGCGCTTAGATCGCAGCCTAACTTTCACAGTCTGAGCCGCTGCCCATGCCGTCTTTCCAAGGCCTCTTTTCTCTTGTTGCATCAACAGTCGGCCAGCCTGCGGCCGACTGGCTAAACAATCACGTTGAAGTCCCAGACGGATTACACGCCTTTGGCTGGAGCGAGGACGCGATCCATCGGGTGTGGCTGGCCGAAGCGCTAAATCTTTGCCTGTTCCACAAGCTGGTCGAAGCGGTGCCGGACGGCCGTCGCTATGTCAATGAGCAAGCGCAAAACGGCCGCAAGGTAGTGTTCGACCATGGCGCCATTCGCACTGTGGACTGGGCCGCAAACGGCGAATTACCTCGCGGGCGTCTAGCCTTCTCGCGGATTCTGGAGCCGCTCGGCTTCACCGACGTGCGCACTTATCCACTGACCAAACTCAACATGACCGGCTGGGGCTATCGACAGCTGGATCTGCCGGAGGACATCTCGCAGTTCTTCGTCTCGGAGTTGCATCCCGGGCGCTTGAGTGAATCGTTCCAGAACGCCGTCAGCCGGGTCGTCGGCTCAAGCCGCGATCCATTGGGCGCCGAACACCTAAGCATCCTCAAACGCCTGCAGCTGACCCGTCATTGCAGCCTGCAGGAGGCTACGCAATTGCTGCCGGCCATCTATCGGGCGTTTGGCCGTCAGCACGGCGTCGTGCAGGAATCCGACTATCGCGTGCTGTTAGCCGAGAGCGCTGAGATGGCGTGGATTGCAACCGAAGGCAACAGCTTCAATCACTTGACCGACCGAGTCATGGATCTGGAAGCCGTGGTAGAGGAACAGATTCGTCTGGAGCGGTCCATGAAGGACAGCATTGAAGTCTCGACGTCGGGCCGCGTAATGCAAACGGCGTACAAGGCCTGCACGATTACTCGTTCACTGGCCGACGGCAGCGGAACCCTTCAGGCGCATCAGGTGCCGGGATCGTTCGTCGAATTTATTCAGCGAAAAATCGACCCCGACAGCGGCAAGATCGACCTGAATTTCGACAGCAGTAACGCGCAGGGGATTTTCAAGATGACGGATTCAAAGCGCTGATCTATCGCTTTTGTTGGAGCGAGGCTTGCCCGCGAAGCCAGCGACTCGGTACACCTGACACACTAAAGTCTCAGCTTCGCGGGCAAGCCTCGCTCCAACAGACAGAAGAAAGCGAGGACGCCGCTTGAGCTTACTTCAGCGTCACAGTTCCTTTCATCATGCTGATGTGCCCAGGGAATGAGCAGAAGAATGTGTAGCCCTGGCCCGCCTCAAGCTTGGACACATCAAAGCTCACCGAATCCTTTTCGCCAGCACCGATGACTTTGGTGTGGGCAATTACGCGGGCGTCGCCTTCCTTCAGGTAGTCCTTATCGATCCCGGCGCTCAAACCATCGGTCGCGATGGGCTGGGCGTCTTCGGTTTTGCTCAGCACCCAGTTATGGCCCATAACGTTTTTCGGCAGGCTGCCGGAATGCTTGAGATTGACGGTGAAGGTCTTGCAGCTCTTATCAATTTCGATGGCTTTGGTGCTGAAGGTCATCTGGTCGGTAGAATCAACTTCGACCGAGCATTCTGCGGCCAGCAAATGACCACTGACCAACGTGAGCAGGGATGCAGCTACCAGTTTACGAATCATCATGCGTCTCCAAAGGTTGCTTCTGATTTTTTGTATACAAAGACTGCCTTAACTCGAAACAATTTCCAACGCCTAATTTGAAAGAGTCGCCGGATGGTGCGCTCTATCGCCCCCATCGAGACAATCAAGCGGCTCAGGATAGGGGCCGGTACTACCATGGCGACATCATCATTTGGGAGTAATGGCCATGGAACTTAGTAGTCTTTTTCGCAGTTTGCTCGCAGCCTACGCCTGTGGCGCCAGCGGAAGTTACGCCAGCGAGCCTCAGTCGTACAGTGAATACAGGCGTCTAGCTCGCGGTGTCTGACAGGTTTCAAAGCAGCCACTGTGTGCCGTTTGCCAGCGTTTAAGTGTGCCGTGCGCCATTCTCAGGCAGAATGAGCACACTTCACTACTGCCCAGAGGATTGCCCATGGCCAAACCCAACTATTCCTTCGCGAAACGTCAGAGAGATTTGGCCAAAGAGCAGAAGAAAGAAGAGAAGCTGCAGCGTAAACAGCAGGCAGTGCAGGACGAAGCGGCTGTCGAAGGCGAGGCCGTCGAAGGCCAGGAGACTACTGATGAGTCCGAGGCAAAACCTGAATCTCCAGCTCAGTGAGCTAATGAATTCGTAGGCGTTTTTGTAGGAGCTGCCGAAGGCTGCGATTGCGGTGTATCAGATAACCCGCATCGCAGCCTTCGGCAGCTCCTACAAAGGATCACATGCATGTCAGGCCGCGTTTCGTAGTCCAAGAAAACCTTAGCCCAACCGACGCATCACCCCGCTATCGGCATCACCGTCACCCGCACTTCCGGGTCGTGACTGCCCCCTCCCAGAATCACCCCCCGCAACGGCGATACATCCGAAAAATCCCGTCCCCACGCCAGGCTGATGTGCTCAAGCGCCGGCTGAACGTTATTGGTCGGATCGAAATCGACCCAACCCAACACCGGACAAAACACCGAGACCCAGGCATGGGACGCATCGGCGCCGATCAACCGTGGCTGACCGGGCGGTGGCTGAGTCAGCAGGTATCCGCTGATGTACCGGGCCGCCAGCCCCCGCGAGCGCAAGCAGGCCAGCATCAAGTGCGCGAAGTCCTGACACACGCCACGTCGGGTTTCCAGCACCTCCACCAGCGGCGTCGCGACCTGAGTGGCCTCATCATCGAAGGTGAATTCGCTGAAGATCTTTTCCATCAACGCCTGCGCGCATAGCAGCACAGGCCGTCCCTGCGGAAAACAGCTGTCGGAAAACTCGACGAACGACTGCTTGAGATGCACATAAGGTGATTCGAATCGATAACGACAGGCTTCGAGAATCTCCGGCGAGACCCGTAAAGCGCTGTATGTGAGTGCGCCTTGGGTAGCGTTCCAGCCAGCAGACTGATTGAAGTCCAGCAATGGGCGCTCAAGCACTTGCACCCTGAGCCGCGCATTGACCTGCAACTCGTCGTGGGGGCGTTCAAACGCCAGACGCGTCAGCGGATTACCAAACACGTCCAGCTCATCGCGACGGCAGGTCGGCATCGGATTAATCAGCAGCTGACGCTCAGTGCAAACCTGCCATGGGCTTTCCCGCGGCCACAAATGCGCCAGCTGCTGCGCCAGCGACACCGGGCTATCGTAGTGGTAATGGGTGTCATGAAGAATCTGGTAATCCGCGCTCATCAAACAGACACCGTGCGTTGGCTGACGTCATCGACATGAGCGAAGTGGCGCAAGGCCAAACGATCAGAGACCAGTCCACTGGCTTCACCGATGTTTTGCAGCAGGTCCGCCAAGCCTTCGAGCACCGCCTTGACGCTGCTTTCACCGAACAGTGGATTTTCCAGCGTCCCGAGATCGAACGCCGACAACCGCCGACTCAGGGTGGAAAGGCTGGCATCGCGTGGCGCGCCAAAATCTTCATTCAAGCGGTTCAACGAACGCGACACCAATTTGAGCTGAAACAACACCGCATGGGGGTTTTGCTCATCAAGAAGCAGCAGGTCGAGTACCGGAATCAGCTGCGGCACCGCCAAATACCTCGAGCGATAGGTGATGCTGCTGTTGCCCAGTTCAAGCAACCATTCCAGGCCTGCCTGATCCAGCACCGCGTCGCTGCGCAAGAACGCCGCCAGGCTAGTGCTGAGAAATTGCAGCCGCTCGATGCGCCGACCGATCATCAAAAAGCGCCAGCCTTCATCGCGAGTCATGTCGTCCAGGGCAAACCCGGACAACGCTGCCAGCGACATAACCAGACGATTGAGGAAATCCAGCAGCTCGCCGAAATCGGGATCCTCGGTTTCCAGCGCCATGGCCTCACGTTGCAGCTCGACCAGCGCCTGCCAGTTTTCCCGGGACAACTTGCCACGCACCTGAGATGCCGCCCACTGCAAGCGCTGCAGGTTGGAGCGCAGGCTCGAAGGCCAATCATCACCGAGCAAGGCCTGCAACAGGCGATCGCTGAGTTCTTCGCCCTCCTTCTCTTCATCTTCCATTGGCAACAGGTGCAAGCGCTCGCCGAGCTCGACAGCCGCTTGCAGGGCCAAGGCATCGTCGCCGTCCACGTAGCGCGACAGCATGATGCGCATCAGCCGCGCGGCGTCGTCGCAACGTTCGCAATAGCGGCCGAACCAGAACAGGTTTTCCACCACACGCGACGGCAAATAAGGATCGCGGCGAATCAGATCATGAACGCCCAGCGCGCGCTGCCCCTTCCACGGCTCGCTGCCGAAAGACCGCTCGCCGAGAATCCAGGTGTCTTTACTCGCACCGCCGCGCTGCATGGATACCACGTCGGCATCGGCTTCTGCCGCCACACGCGTCAGGCCGCCGGGCAGCACGCGGTAGCCCTCGGCGCCCGCCACCGCGTAAACACGCATGCCGATAGCGCGGGGCTGCAACTGGCCGTCGTCGGATTGCCAGATCGGCGCCTGGGACAACTGCGCCAGCTCCTGCGCCACGTAGGCGTAAGGCCGCGCTTGCATGCGAGCGGCCAGCGCCTGACGCTGTTCTTCGCTGAGATCACGGCCAAACACCGGGGCAAAGCTCTGCGATGGAAACGCCGGTTTGATCAGCAACTCCGGCATTTTCTCCAGTGCCTGCGCCAGCACCGGCGGCTCTCCACACCACCATGTCGCCACGGACGGCAGGATCAGCTCTTCGCCGAACAGAAATTCGTTGATCTTGGGCAAGAAGCCCAACAAACCGGGGGACTCCAGCACGCCGCTGCCCAAGGCATTCGCCACTAGCACGCGGCCCTGACGCACAGCTTCGAGCAGGCCAGGCACGCCCAGCGCAGAATCGGTGCGCAGCTCAAGGGGATCGCAGAAGTCGTCGTCGAGCCGGCGCATGATCGCGTGCACCCGACGCAGGCCGCTCAGGGTTTTCAGATAAACCGTGGCATCGCGCACGGTCAGATCCCCCCCCTCGACCAAGGGATAACCCAACTGCCCGGCGAGATACAAATGCTCGAAATAGCTCTCGTTGAAACGCCCCGGCGTGAGTAAGACCACCAACGGCGCCTCGCTGCTGCTCGGCGCCTGACGGATCAGCGTCTCTTGCAGCGAACGGAAGAAGCCCGACAAGTGCTGCACTTCCAGGTCGCGATATAGCTCCGGGAAGGCGCGGGACACGATCAAGCGGTTTTCCAGCGCATAACCGGCACCCGAAGGCGCCTGCGTACGGTCAGCGGTAACCCACCAACGGCCATCCGGCGTGCGCGCCAGATCCACGGCATACATGTGCAAAAAAATCCCTTCCGGTGGCGTCATTCCCTGACACGGCCACAGGAAGTTGTTGTGACCAAACACCAGTTCGGCGGGCAGCAGACCTTCGGCGATCAACCGTTGCGGGCCATAAAGATCAGCCAGAACGGCGTTGAGCAAGCGCGCGCGTTGAGCGATGCCCGCCGACACTTGCTGCCACTCCTGCGCCGGAATCATGTGCGGCAGCAAATCCAGTTCCCATGGGCGGTCTGCCCCCTTGGGGTCGGCGTAAACGTTGTAAGTGACGCCGTTTTCCTGGATCTGCCGGGTCAACAGGGCCTGACGTTGAATCAATTGCGAGGGAGTGCTGCGTTGCAAGTGCTCGTACAGACGCACCCAATGCGGGCGAACAGCGCCGCTGGCGTCGAGCATCTCGTGATAAGTACCCGCTGAAAGCGGATAGCGGTCAAGCAGGTCGGGCATGGAGGGCTCGGCAGACGACTGATTAAGACTTCAGGTTAGCGCAGGCAAATGACATACGGATCGAGGCGCTTCCTTGCGGCATCCATAGGGTCACGCCGTCCGAAGCAAGGACGCTTCAGACGACTGCCTGGGCCGGTTTTAATGCAGACGCATGTCCAGCGTCATCGGTAACTCATCATTGATCGACACAGGCTCGATCACCAGTTTGCCGGGCGTATGGCCGACGCGGAAGAACCGCGACAGGCGCCGGCTTTCGGCTTCGTTGGCGTTGACCGGCAGCGTTTCATAATTGCGGCCACCAGGATGCGCGACATGATACTCGCAGCCGCCTAGAGAGCGATGCATCCAAGTGTCTACGATGTCGAAAATCAACGGCGCATGTACGGGAATGGTCGGTTGCAGACAATTGGCTGGCTGCCAGGCGCGATATCGCACGCCAGCGACGAACTGTCCAACACGACCTGTCGGCTGCAATGGAACCGGAATGCCGTTGCACGTCAGTTGATAACGCTGCGGCGGCAGGCCGTTGACCTTTAACTGCAAACGTTCCAGCGACGAATCCACATAGCGCACGGCGCCGCCCGCAGCGCCCTCCTCGCCCAGCACGTGCCAAGGCTCAAGTGCCTGACGCAGCTCAAGCTCGATGCCGCTGACCGCGTAATCGCCGACTTTCGGGAAACGGAATTCCAGGTGCGCCGCGAACCATTCGGCACGCACCGGATAACCCGCTGCATTAAGGTCAGTGATGACGTCGGCGAAATCCTGATTGATGAAGTGCGGCAGCATGAAGCGGTCGTGCAGCTCAGTACCCCAGCGCGCCAGCTTGGCCGGCGCATAAGGTTCGCGCCAGAATTTGGCGACCAGTGCGCGCAGCAACAGCTGTTGCGCCAGGCTCATGCGCGCATGGGGCGGCATTTCGAAGGCTCGCAGCTCCAGCAACCCGAGACGCCCTGTCGCGCCATCCGGGGAATACAGCTTGTCGATGCAGAACTCGGCGCGGTGGGTGTTGCCCGTCACGTCAATCAGCAAGTTACGCAGCAAGCGGTCCACCAGCCACGGCTCACATTCCTCACCCGGCTTGGGCATTTGCGAAAAGGCGATTTCCAGCTCATACAAGGAGTCGTTACGCGCCTCATCGACACGCGGTGCCTGTGAGGTCGGCCCGATGAACAGGCCGGAAAACAGGTACGACAGCGATGGATGGTTGTGCCAGTAGCTGAGCAAACTGCGCAGCAGGTCGGGCCTGCGCAAAAATGGTGAGTCCCCAGGCGTCGCGCCACCGAGTACGAAGTGGTTGCCGCCGCCGGTGCCTGTGTGGCGTCCGTCAATCATGAATTTTTCGGTGGTCAGACGCGTCAGGCGCGCTTCTTCGTAAAGAAACTCGGTGCGCTCGACCAGCTCGTCCCACGTCGCGGACGGCTGCACATTGACTTCGATCACGCCCGGGTCCGGGGTGATGCGGAAGTTAGAAATGCGCGGATCGTGGGGCGGTTCGTACCCTTCCAGCAGCACGGGACAGTGCAGCTCCTCGGCGGTCGATTCGATGGCCGCGACCAGCTCCAGATACGCCTCCACTCCTTCCAGCGGCGGCATGAACAGGTACAGACGCCCGCCACGCACTTCTGCGCCCAGCGCCGTGCGGGTCAGCCATTCGGCAGATTCGTCGATTTCCGGGGCACGGTCTGCATGGGTGTCAGTACGCTCAGTCAACGCATCGACTTGAGCGTTCAGCGCATCGCGACCGGGCAGGTCAGCGAAGTCCTGGTTGAAATCGGTCGGGTGGATGTAGGGATATTCTGCGGCCTTGACCCACGGCTGGGATGCCAGCGGCAAGCGATAGCCCAGCGGCGAATCGCCCGGCACGAGACGACAGTGTTCGTCGCGCAAATACCAGCGACCGGTTTGCCAATGCTCGTCAGCGGCATCGCGCGCCAACGGCATGACGTAGCCGATGACCTTATCCAGCCCCTGAGAGAACACTTTGCGCAGACGCGCGCGCTCCAGTTCGTCTTCCAGACGCGAATCCTGGGCGCTGACGTTTGCCGGCAGCGCACCTTCGCGCCACAAGTAATAGAAGTTGTCTTCGAAGGCAGGGAATACGTAGCGCGACGGCAGCTTCAGGCGCTCGGCGACGCTGCGCAGAAAACGCCCGGCCATCTCGCTGTCGGTGCCGTAATCTTCCTGCTCGTCAGCGATCAGCGCGGTATTGCGCCACACCGGCTGCCCATCGCGCCGCCAGAAGCAGTTCAACGACCAACGAGGCAGCTGCTCGCCGGGGTACCACTTACCCTGACCGAAATGCACCAGCCCCTGCGGCGCATAATGCTTACGCATGCGCTGGAACAGTTCGGCAGAGAGAATGCGTTTTTTCGGGCCCAGCGCGGCGGTGTTCCATTCATCGCCATCGCGATCATCGATAGACACGAACGTCGGTTCGCCGCCCATGGTCAGGCGCACGTCGTCGCGCACCAGATCGCTGTCAATCTGGCGACCCAAAGCCTGGATTTCCAGCCACTGTTCTTCGGTGTACGGTTTGGTGACCCGCGGCGCTTCCCAGATCCGTTCAACCGACATTTCGTGGCTGAATTGGGTTTCACACGGCTCAACCAGCCCGCTGATCGGCGCGGCGGATGACGGATCGGGGCTGCAGGCCAGCGGAATATGACCTTCGCCAGCGAACAGACCTGAAGTCGCGTCCAGTCCAACCCAGCCTGCACCGGGCAAATACACTTCGCACCAGGCGTGCAGATCAGTGAAGTCAACATCGGTGCCGGATGGCCCATCGAGGGCTTGAACGTCCGCCTTGAGTTGCACCAGATAGCCAGACACGAAACGCGCCGCCATCCCCAGATGCCGCAGCAACTGCACCAACAGCCAGGCCGAGTCACGGCATGAGCCAGAGGCGTTCTCCAACGTGAATTCAGGCGTCTGAATGCCCGGCTCCATGCGGATGAGATAACCGATGTCCGCCGCCAGACGCTGGTTGAGACCTACAAGGAAGTCAATGGCCGGGATCGGGGTGCGGTCGATACTGTCCAGATACGCCTGAAACTTCGGCGTCAGGGGCAGTTTTTCCAGATACGGCGCAAGCTCGCGCTGCTCTTCACTTGCGTAGGTGAACGGGATCTTGTCGGCGTAGGGTTCAAGGAAAAAGTCGAACGGATTGAAGACCGCCATCTCGGCGACCAGATCTACTTCAACCCGGAATTCAGTGGTCCTGTCAGGGAAGACCAACCGCGCCAGGTAATTGCCCTGCGGGTCCTGCTGCCAGTTGATGAAGTGATTTTCAGGCAGGACTTTCAGCGAATAGGACAGAACGCGCGTGCGGCTATGCGCTGCTGGACGCAGGCGTACGATTTGCGGACCCAGTTCTACCGCTCGTTCGTAGCGGTAATGCGTGACGTGGTGCAAGGCAATATGAATCGACACGGCGTGCCTCCTGCGAGCCTAAACGGTAACGGAGCCGCGCAAGACTTATGCCATCCGGGCAAAGCACCTGCGGCTCCGGCAAAGATGCTGCCCGCTCAGCTAAGCACAGCACCAAAATCGCGCCAGCGGCGACTGACCGTGCAAGGGTCGCACGGAAAGGGGGCGGGTGGGGTTATTTGCGGCGTTCGGCTTTGAGACGGCGCATCCTCGCTCTACGAATTCCTAGAAAACGTTCGCGTTTATAACGAACGAAGACAACAACTTTACGAAATTCCCGATGGCGGTTTGAGTTTAGGTTCAGCAATCCAAGCAGCGGAAAGAGCACACCCAAGATATAGAGGAGTTTGTGCGGTCTGTGCTCAATGGTTGGCAATACCGCCAGAAGGCATCCGAGGAATACGGCAACCACGCTCCAAACCCACTGCGGCCGTCCATACACCAAAGAGAAATGGCAAACGCATGTTAAAACCGTCCCACTCATCAGGACTCCGAAATGCCAAATTGTGCTGACTTCCAGCGGTACATCTCTGAAATAGGCGTCAACGACCAGTAATTCAGCAGTGGCTAGTGAGAACAGCGACAAAAATATCCCGACCATGAATGTCGGGAAATAGTCCCCCAAGAACAACAAATACTGCAACGGCCTCATGACTGGCTCACCGTCTCGCATACCGCGACCGCATTCGTTCGTAGGTTTACCGAGATCATCCCTTGTCCTCGCTGATTCATGAGGCCGGGAGAATAAGCAGTCAGCGACCTATGGGCTGCAGGAAGAGGCTTGATAGTACGTAGGATCGCTCCCCTTCTTGCTGTAGTGCCTCGGAATCAAACGTCAAAATCTGAAACGCAAAACGCCAACTCGAAAGTTGGCGTCTCGTTTACTGCTCACGCTTTAGCGCGGGAAGACCGGCTTGCGAGGAGGCTTGCCGTTAGGCTTGCCACCTTTCGCCGCGTCCATACGCTCCTTGGCCGATTGCTTGCTGCGGGCCATGGCGACGGCTTTGCTTCTTCGAGCTTGTTGACGTACGAGTTGATGATCTTGTCGACATTGCCCGGACGATCAATGCGCGTAGAGTAAACTTCGTACCAGCCCGCCGGTGTACCGCGACGAATGAATGCCGTGCCGCGCACATCGGTGATGTCTTCGATCTGCCTGTAGGAAAGGCGCTGGGCAACTTTGACGATCGCGCGCTCGGCGTTACCGTACGAAAGAATGTCAGCGCAGACGTCTATCAGAATCGAGTTGCGAACCTTGTCCTGCCAGTAGTCATAGTAGCGATGCGAAGCAGCGACGCTTCAATGAGGCGTCGGTATGCCCCTTCGAGGAAATATGCTCAGTTGGCATGCCAATTTCTGGTCTACTCGCCACGCTCCAATTTGCGAAAAAAAAACTGCAGCCGCAAACCGACGGCTCCGATCATTACTGTGAATGCATAGACAAACATGGCAAACCAATACATACCTGGGTTACTAGCAGCTGAGTAGCGTACGACCGGACCGGTTCTACCGCCTAACGAGGTAACACCGCTTACGAAACTTTCGTATGCAAGGTATAACCCACATCCCATAATAGAAACCAACATAAACGCATATATCGAAGTACCCAGCTTTCTCAAAATAGAATTTTTTTTCTTGAAAGCAGCAGATTTTTCCGCGTGAGCCCTGAGTCGGTTGTTAAGTGCAGTTTCTCGCTTTGACGTTTTCTTTTTAAGACCGGAACTGCCATCTTCTATTGAGCTAACTTTGGACGTGATAGCTTTACCGCCTCCCTCTTGATTCATGCGCTCAAGCTGGCTTCTTAACTCTGTGAATCTCAGACAAAACCCTTTATGTCGTTTGCTATTAAACAACAGCAGACCTGACAGAGGAAAAAAAAATGCAAGCGCGCAGTTCAGAACATTTGCGCCAAGTGCGATAGCAACCAACACGATAGCTATACAGAGGATCAAAATAGCTAATGCGATTTTCAACCAAACGCCGCTCCCTCCGGCAATCATGAAATTACAATGAAATATTAATGCCGCGCACCCGAAACCCACTACCGGCAAAAACCGCTCCACTTGGGCGGTGGGAAAATAATCCAGATAAATAGTTGTGCCGACCCATAGCGCAAAACCCACCGAAAGAAAGGAAACAAAAATATTACAAGCACACATCGATAAGTAACGCCGACGATACTGCTCCATCTTGACATAATCACTCATTAGTTACCTCTTGATATATGCCAATGGCTATTACTTTCAAAATTCCAGACATGAAACTACCGGCCACGTCGGGCAGCATACTCACACAGTCTGCTATTTGTATTTTTGTACTTTGTCTAATTTGAACTGGGGTAAACCTTCCAGGCAACTCGCCCGCAGCCTGCCTCAGCTTTAGCAACTTGGGCGTCAGACGCGGATCTTTGATAAGAAGCAATTCCCTAGTCAGCGCTTTACGCTCTTGCCTGTTTAAACCGCGCAGAAGCTGCAGAATGTTTTTACCTGTCGATGCTTTCGCAGTGCTTATGAGTTTGAATGTGACACCTACCGTAATCGCCACTCCGAAGAGAGAAATGGCATCTAGCGCAAATGCAGCCGCCTCGTACCATGCCTTGCTATCAAGATCGTCTTTGTATTCAGGGTCGTTTACTTCAAGGTGCGTCCTATAAGCGCCATTGAGGCATTGGGCAGTAGTGGCTAGCGCGGCAGCGAAGCCGATATAGGCCACCACTGTGCTTGTGCCAGCGCTAAACGGAATCAGCACCGTGCCGGAGGTTGCTATAACGCTCCAACTGATGATTGCCCCGATGCATGCAACCGTCATTCCCGAAGCCTCAAATGCTAGTTCGGACTCACGCGGTCTTGTCTCCAATACCTTAGCAAACTCTTGCGCGCCCATATATCTGGGAGGCTCTCGAAGAATGACCCGCTTGATCGCTACGCTACAGATCGACTGGAACTCCCGCAGGGTGATCACGTTGAAGTCGGCATCGATGTAAACCACGCCCGCTCCGACAATTGCCGGATCACTGTCGATGACGCGGTACAGACGGTTAAGGTCAATGGTGTTCTCTATACGTTGCCGAGTATTCATTCGTGCAACCGAAAATCCATCGTGAAGCCGAATGGTGTTCATCCCTTTCCCCTACGTTTGTTCAGATCTGCTGTTCGGATCTGGCAAGGATAGGTAGTCGTCAGGGATGCGAATGTAGGAAGAGGTTTGATAGTGCGTAGGACTGCTCCCGTTCTGCCTGTAGTGCCTTGCGATCAAAAGCCCGGTGATAAAAAGTGTCGCACGACAATTCGTCGTGACACTCAAAGGAATGGCTGATGGCTACTGATATGTTTTTGAAGTTGGGCGGCATCAAGGGCGAATCGAAGGACAGTGCTCACAAAGAGGAAATCGACATTCACACGCTTCAATGGGGAATGACGCAATCGGGCTCCATGCACCAAGGCGGCGGTGGAGGCGCAGGCAAGGTAAACATCAATAACCTCAGTCTCACCAAGTCGCTGGACAAGTCTTCGCCCAACTTGATGATGGCCTGTTCAACCGGCAAACATTACCCAGAAGCAACCCTTACGCTGCGCAAGGCTGGTGGCGGTAGCCCCGTGGAATACATGACGATCACGCTAAAGGAGGTGATGGTCGTTTCCTACGGCACTGATGCCGGCAACAGCGATGAAATTCCGAAAGAAAGTATCGCGCTAAACTTCGGCACTGTTCTGGTTACCTATCAGCCACAAAACGCCGAGGGCGGTAAGGACGGTGGACCGATCAAGTACGGCTGGAACATTCGCGAAAACTCGCCCATTTGAAACGCAAAACGCCAACTCGGAAGTTGGCGTTTGGTTTTGCACGCAATCTGATAACTAGCGCGGGAAGACCGGCTTGCGAGGAGGCTTGCCGTTAGGCTTGCCACCTTTCGCCGCGTCCATACGCTCCTTGGCCGCTTGCTTGTTCCGCGCCATCGCGGCGGCTTTGGCTTCTTCGCGCTTGTCCCACGGCTTGCTGCCGTCACTCGCGCGCGGTGGCAGGCCGGTGTGCTGCGTTTGAATCAGCGTGGTCTTGCCAACCTTGTGGCTGCCGGACGGCGTCGAGTTCTTGCGTCGGGCGCTCTGATAGCTGTCAGTCTCGGGCTGATGCGACGGGATCAGTTGATTCTTGCCCGAACCGATCAAATCGGAACGGCCCATGCGCACAAGGGCTTCACGCAGCATCGGCCAGCCCTTCGGGTCGTGATAGCGCAGGAAGGCCTTGTGCAAACGACGCTGCTCTTCACTCTTGACGATGGTGACCGAATCGCTCTTGTACGTCACTTTACGCAGCGGGTTCTTGCCCGAGTGATACATCGCAGTGGCGGTCGCCATCGGCGATGGATAGAACGCCTGCACTTGGTCAGCACGGAAGCCGTTGCCCTTGAGCCACAGCGCGAGGTTCATCATGTCTTCGTCGGTGGTGCCCGGGTGGGCCGCGATGAAGTAAGGAATCAGGTACTGCTCTTTGCCCGCTTCCTTGGTGTACTTCTCGAACATGCGCTTGAACTTGTCATAGCTGCCAATGCCCGGCTTCATCATCTGATTGAGCGGACCTTCCTCGGTGTGTTCCGGGGCGATCTTCAAGTAACCGCCAACGTGGTGGGTTACCAGCTCTTTCACGTATTCCGGTGATTCGACAGCCAGGTCGTAACGCAGACCGGACGCGATTAAAATCTTCTTCACACCCGGCAAAGCGCGGGCGCTGCGGTACAGCTGAATCAACGACGAGTGATCGGTGTTCAGATTCGGGCAAATGCCGGGGAACACGCAGGACGGCTTGCGGCACGCGGATTCGATTTCCGGGCTCTTGCACGCGATGCGATACATGTTTGCGGTCGGCCCGCCGAGGTCGGAAATGACGCCGGTGAAGCCTGGCACCTTGTCGCGGATCTCTTCGATCTCGCGAATGATCGACTCTTCGGAACGGTTCTGAATGATTCGGCCTTCGTGCTCGGTGATCGAACAGAACGTACAGCCGCCGAAGCAACCGCGCATGATGTTCACCGAGAAACGAATCATGTCGTAGGCAGGAATCTTTTCCTTACCATACGCAGGATGCGGAACGCGTGCATATGGCATGCCGAACACATAGTCCATTTCTTCGGTGGTCATGGGAATCGGCGGCGGGTTGAACCAGACGTCGACTTCGCCATGCTTCTGGACCAAGGCCCGAGCGTTGCCTGGGTTGGTTTCCAGGTGCAGCACGCGGTTGGCGTGGGCATACAGCACCGAATCGTTGCGCACTTTTTCCATGGACGGCAGACGGATGACCGTCTTATCGCGGGTCATGCGCGGGCTCGCCAGAATCTGAACGACTTTGGCTTCGTTCGGGTCTTCAAGCGGGCCCTTGTCTTGCTCAATGGCGCAGGCTTCGGTGTCTTGAGTATTGACGTACGGGTTGATGATCTTGTCGACTTTGCCCGGACGATCAATACGCGTGGAGTCAACTTCGTACCAACCTACGGGCGTGTCGCGACGAATGAACGCCGTCCCGCGCACGTCGGTGATGTCTTCGATCTTATGACCATAGGACAGGCGCTGTGCAACCTCGACGATCGCGCGCTCGGCGTTGCCGTACAAAAGAATGTCGGCGGCGGCGTCGATCAGAATCGAGTTGCGAACCTTGTCTTGCCAGTAATCGTAGTGGGCGATGCGGCGCAACGAGGCCTCGATACCCCCGAGGACAATCGGCACGTGCTTATAGGCTTCTTTGCAGCGCTGGCTGTACACCAGACTCGCGCGGTCCGGACGTTTGCCAGCCATGCCGCCGGGGGTGTAGGCGTCGTCGGAGCGGATTTTCTTGTCCGCGGTGTAGCGATTGATCATGGAGTCCATGTTGCCGGCCGCGACGCCGAAGAACAGATTCGGCTCGCCTAGCTTCATGAAGTCGTCTTTGGACTGCCAGTTTGGCTGGGCGATGATTCCGACGCGGAAGCCTTGCGACTCCAGCAGCCGGCCAATGATCGCCATGCCGAACGAGGGGTGATCGACGTATGCATCACCGGTGACAATGATGATGTCGCAGGAGTCCCAGCCAAGCTGATCCATTTCATCCCGACTCATCGGCAGGAATGGCGCTGGCCCGAAACATTCGGCCCAGTACTTCGGATAGTCAAATAACGGCTTGGCTGCTTGCATGTCAGGACCTACGTGTTTGCACGTTGGAAAATCGCGGGCGCGGAATATAGCACAAATTTTGATCAAATCCGACTACGGCGGTCGGACGTTTACGGCTTGATTCCAATCGATGGAGCGAGTGGGCGGCATTCCGACTTGCCCGCGAAGCTGCTACCGCGGCTTATCTGACACTCCGCGCCTGTCAGCTTCGCGGGCAAGCCTCGCTCCAACAAAACAAAAAGCGCGCACTTACTCGTCGTCGAAGTTGTAACTGCCCGGCGCCAGGTTTTCGAAGCGGGTGTACTTGCCGATGAACGCCAGCCGCGCCGTGCCGATCGGGCCATTACGCTGCTTGCCGATGATGATCTCGGCAATACCTTTGTGCTCGGTCTCGGGGTGATAAACCTCATCCCTGTACACGAACATGATGACGTCCGCATCCTGCTCGATTGCTCCGGATTCCCGAAGGTCGGAGTTGATCGGACGTTTGTTCGGACGTTGCTCAAGGGAGCGGTTGAGCTGGGACAACGCGACAACCGGGCAGTTGAATTCCTTGGCCAGGGCTTTAAGCGAGCGAGAGATTTCGGAAATTTCGTTGGTCCGGTTATCGCCACCGGAACCCGGGATCTGCATCAGTTGCAGGTAGTCGATCATGATCAAGCCGATTTCGCCATGCTCACGCACCAGACGCCGGGTGCGCGCACGCATTTCCGAAGGGCTGATGCCAGCGGTGTCATCGATGAACAGCTTGCGGTCATTAAGCAGGTTGACTGCCGATGTCAGGCGAGGCCAGTCATCATCTTCCAGCCGGCCCGCACGGACCTTGGTCTGATCGATCCGCCCCAACGAAGAGAGCATACGCATGATCAGCGATTCGCCAGGCATCTCCAGCGAGTACACCAGCACAGCCTTGTCACTGCGCAGTACCGCGTTTTCCACCAGGTTCATGGCAAAAGTCGTTTTACCCATCGATGGACGGCCGGCAACGATGATCAGGTCGGACGGCTGCAAGCCACTGGTCATGCCGTCCAAGTCGGTGTAACCGGTGGAAAGCCCCGTGATCGCATTATCGGTGTTGAACAACGTATCAATGCGATCGATGGCTTTGGTCAGCAGGTCATTCACGCTGACCGGACCGCCGGTTTTGGGCCGGGCTTCGGCGATCTGGAAGATCTGTCGTTCGGCCTCATCGAGGATTTCGGCGCCGGAACGGCCTTCGGGATTAAAAGCGCTGTCGGCGATTTCGGCGCTGATGCCAATCAACTGCCTTAGAGTCGCCCGCTCGCGAACGATCTGCGCGTAGGCCTTGATGTTGGCGACCGAAGGAATGTTTCTTGCCAGCTCGCTGAGGTATCCAAGACCACCGACCTGAGAGGTCTGGCCCTCCTTGTCCAACTGCTCTGCCAGCGTGACCACGTCGATGGGGCTGTTCTGATCAGCCAGTTTCGCGATGGCGCGGAAGATCAAACGGTGGTCATGCCGGTAGAAATCGCCGTCCGACACCTGATCCAACACGCGTTCCCAGGCGTTGTTATCCAGCATCAGACCACCGAGCACGGCCTGTTCGGCCTCGATGGAATGCGGCGGCACCTTCAGGGCAGCAGTTTGCAGGTCGTATTGCTCGGGGGCGGAGATATCGTTCATGGCCACACAGAATCAGGGATTTTAAAATCAGGATAAGCAGAAAAACAAAAGGCACGACCTGAAAACAGGATCGTGCCCGATGTTAACCGCCTGACGCACAAGTCGCCAGACGCTTGGACTCCCGCACAAAGCGCGGGAATCAAACTGCTTAAGCAGCCACCACAACAACGCGGACGGTAGCTTCAACATCGCTGTGCAGGTGCACAGCAACGTCGAATTCGCCGACGTTACGGATGGTGCCGTTCGGCAGACGAACTTCGCTTTTCGCAACTTCAACGCCGGAGGCGGTCAGTGCGTCAGCAATGTCGTGAGTACCGATCGAACCGAACAGCTTGCCTTCGTCACCAGCAGTGGCAGTGATAGTCACTTCCAGCTCAGCCAGTTGGGCAGCGCGCGTTTCGGCAGATGCTTTCTTGTCAGCAGCGGCTTTTTCAAGCTCTGCACGACGCTCTTCGAATGCAGCCAGGTTGGCAGCAGTCGCAGCGGTCGCTTTGCCGAAAGGCAGCAGGAAGTTACGGCCGTAACCAGCCTTAACGTTTACTTTATCGCCCAGGTTGCCCAGGTTGGCGATTTTTTCCAGCAGGATCAGTTCCATTTGGGTAATAACCTCTTAACTTTAACCTTCACCGTTCGCAGAACCGTTATCGGCGTCTTTCGACGCCAGCCGGCCGCGAAAATCAATCAGGCTGTCGACGATGGCAAACACCACCAGCAACGGATAGATCAGCTGCATAAACAGCAACAGCGTGACGTACAACCCTACTAGCCAGAACCGGGTCAATCGCTTCGCAGCGACCATACCGTGAATCAAGGCCAGTCCCGCAAATACCAGCGGCACGCTGCACAACGGTGTCAACATTGCCAGCTGCGGACCGAAGTTCGGCCCCACCAGCATGCACACCAACAGCACCAGCATCGGTACCCGCGGGAGTTTCAGACTGCGAAATTCGCGCCCGAAACCACCTGGGTTGTACAACAACGCCTGCCAGTAACGCCCAAGAAGCAGGCACAACACGCTGACGATTTGCAACAAAGCCGCTATCAGGCCATTCAAGACCGGTGCAATCAGTGCCCCAAGACGCGCTCGCTCATCTACCGACATCTGCTGGTAGACCTCACCGAGGACATGCGGCAGGAGTTTCTGCAACTCCAGCGCCATGGCTTCGATAGGTTCGCGGAAAACCGCTCCTAGAATCACTGCGTACAACAATCCCACTGCCACGCTGACCAACAGCACACGTACCCAGGACTCACTGGCACGCAACACTGCAGCCAATCCCAATGAACCGAGCAACACCATAAGCGTGCGTGGTTCACCGAAATACCACCAGACCAAGGCCGGTAGCAGCGCCCAGGCGAGGACGCCAACGGCATCACTCAACCCGCGCCGCAGGAGCACAAGGCACCCCGCAGCAGCACTTACCCAAAACAACAGCGGCAACGCCGCACATCCAACCATCACAAGGATGGCCTGCATGCGGCCGCGCATAATGAAGTCAGCCAACGCGCGCATGCGATCTATCCCTTACTGCTTGTCGACTACCTGGTCTCAGCGGCCGTGGCTGTCGGTGTAGGCCAGCAGGGCCAGGAAGCGGGCGCGCTTGATAGCGGTAGCCAGCTGACGCTGATAACGAGCTTTGGTACCAGTAATACGGCTTGGAACGATCTTGCCGGTTTCAGATACATAAGCTTTCAGAGTGTTGAGATCTTTGTAATCGATCTCCTTCACGTTTTCAGCTGTGAAGCGGCAGAATTTACGACGACGGAAGAAACGTGCCATGTAATAGGCTCCTCAAAAGGTCCGTGGATTACTCGTCAGCGTTATCGCTGTTGTCACTGTTGTCGCCGTCATCGCCATCGGCGCTGTCGGAGTGCTCAGGACGGTCGCGACGCTCACGGCGCTCACTGCGGTTTTCTTCGGCCTTGAGCATTTCGGACTGACCGGTAACGGCTTCGTCGCGACGGATGACAAGGTTACGGATCACAGCGTCGTTGTAACGGAAGTTGTCTTCCAGTTCAGCCAAGGCCTTGCCGGTGCACTCAACGTTCAGCATCACGTAGTGAGCCTTGTGAACATTGTTGATTGCATAGGCCAGTTGACGACGGCCCCAATCTTCCAGACGGTGGATCTTGCCGCCGTCTTCTTCGATCAGCTTGGTATAACGCTCAACCATGCCGCCGACTTGCTCGCTCTGGTCCGGGTGAACCAGAAAGATGATTTCGTAATGACGCATGAATGCTCCTTACGGGTTGTAGCCTGCCGCCATATAGCGGTCAGACAAGGAGTGAATAACACTGGTTTGTCTTGCACAGGGACAGGCACGTGAGCGCCTGCCGTCACAGCAAGGGGCGCAATTGTAGAGAAGGGTCGAGAGAGGCGCAAGGCAATTGGTGATTATTTGAACAGGTGACGGATAGTGCTAGATGTATGAGCGCGCTTGCCCGCGAGGCTTACTGCGATCGACCTGACAAACCGCATCAAGCCTAAATCGCGGGCAAGCGCGCTCCTACATAGTCATCACTTCTTATTGGCGGACTTAACGCTGCGCTGACGCAGGGCCTCAAACAAGCAAACACCTGTCGCGACAGAAACGTTAAGACTGCTGACGCTACCCGCCATCGGCAGGCGCACCAGATAATCACAATGCTCACGGGTCAAACGGCGCATGCCTTTGCCTTCAGCGCCCATGATCAGGATCGTCGGGCCAGTCAGGTCCTGCTGATACAGCTCAAGCTCCGCCTCGCCAGCAGTGCCGACTACCCACAGGCCGCGCTGCTGGAGTTTTTCCAGCGTGCGCGCCAGATTGGTCACAGCTACCAGAGGAATCACCTCTGCTGCGCCGCAGGCCACTTTACGCACGGTAGGGGTCAGCGTTGCGGACTTGTCCTTGGGCACGATAACAGCCAACGCACCCGCCGCATCGGCAGTGCGCAGGCACGCGCCCAGGTTATGCGGATCGGTCACGCCGTCGAGCACGAGGATAAGCGGCGCGCCTTCGGTTCGATCCAGCAGCTCATCGAGCATCGCTTCGCCCCAGACCTGGCTCGGACTCACTTCCGCAACCACGCCTTGGTGAACGCCCTCGACCCAGACGTCCATCTCACGGCGCTCGGCCTGACCGACCGAAATTTTGCTCTGGGTCGCCAGCTCTACGATCACCTGAACCCGTGGATCGCTACGACCCTCCGCCAGCCAGACCTGCTTGACCCGCTTGGGGTGGTGACGCAATAGCGCTTCTACGGCATGCACGCCGTAGATTTTTTCCAGCTGACTCATGACTTGGCCTTAGGTTTA
Source organism: Pseudomonas rosaeacicularis (assembly GCF_057128745.1). Lineage (NCBI taxonomy): Bacteria > Pseudomonadati > Pseudomonadota > Gammaproteobacteria > Pseudomonadales > Pseudomonadaceae > Pseudomonas > Pseudomonas rosaeacicularis. The sequence goes on along the minus strand of NZ_JBSKHT010000005.1, from coordinate 49,468 downwards.
CGCACTCCGCCGCCACTGGCAGCAGGAGCGGAGCCCGATTTCGACGGGCCTTTACGATGCTTGCTTGATTTGCCGGATGGCGCGGAATCAGCGCCAGCCTTACTCGACTTTCCCGACGGTGCCTTGCTACCGCCCTTCGCGTCTGCCAGCAGAGCTTTTTTCAGCTCCCGGCTTTTGCGAACTTCTGCGTTTTTTGCCGCTGCATCGCTGGGCCGGTAAGCCTCGGTCGCAGCAGGCGCCTTAGCCTTGGCGGGAGAACCACGACGACCGGACTTGTTAGGTGCCGCAGCCTTTTCTTTTTCGGCAGGTGCAGCAGTCGGCTCGGACGTACGACGTTTGCGGCCAATCGGCGCGCTGGTGGTCTTCTCCGACATTTCGAAATCGATCTTGCGCTCGTCGAGGTCAACGCGCATGACGCGCACTTCAACGGTGTCACCCAAACGGAAGCTGCGGCCGGTGCGCTCGCCTGCCAGACGGTGATGAACCGGATCGAAATGGTAGTAATCGCCCGGAAGAGCAGTCACGTGAACCAAGCCTTCGACGAAGATGTCAGTCAGCTCAACGAACAGACCAAAACCAGTCACCGCAGTGATCACGCCAGGGAAGGACTCACCGACGCGATCCTTCATGTATTCGCATTTCAACCAATTGACCACGTCACGCGTAGCCTCATCGGCACGACGCTCGCTCATCGAGCACTGTTCGCCCAACTGCTCAAGCGCTGCCTCATCGTACGGATAGATGCGCGCTTTAGGGATCACGGTCGCACCGGCACGACGTACGTGCGGCGTGTCCTGCTTGGAGCGAATGACGCTTCGGATCGCGCGGTGCGTGAGCAAGTCAGGGTAACGACGGATCGGCGAGGTGAAGTGCGTGTACGCCTCGTAATTCAAGCCGAAGTGGCCGTGATTGTCCGAGCTGTAAACCGCCTGGCTCAAGGAACGCAGCATCACGGTCTGGATCAGGTGGAAATCCGGGCGGTCCTTTATGGTTTCAAGCAGCGCCTGATAATCCTTCGGAGAAGGACCGTCCTTGCCTTTGTGCAGCGACAAGCCCAACTCGCCCAGGAACGCGCGCAGCTTTTCCAGACGCTCCGGTGGCGGACCATCGTGAACACGATACAGCGCAGGAATTTCATGCTTCTTGAGGAATTCGGCCGTGGCAACGTTCGCCGCCAGCATGCACTCTTCGATCAGCTTGTGGGCATCGTTGCGGGTGGTCGGACGAATTTCGGCAATCTTGCGCTCGGTACCGAAAATAATTCGGGTTTCCTGCGTTTCAAAATCAATGGCGCCACGGGTATGACGCGCACCGAGCAGCACCTTGTACAGCGCGTAAAGCTGCTTGAGGTCCGGCACGACATCGCCGTACTCGCCACGAAGCTGTTTTGCTTCGGCGGTCTTCGAATGCTCAAGGATCGTGCTGACCTTGTTGTAGGTCAGCCGTGCATGGGAATGGATCACCGCTTCGTAGAATACGTAGTCGGTCATCTCGCCGGTTTTGGAGATAGTCATCTCACAAACCATGGCCAAGCGGTCGACGTGCGGATTCAGCGAACAAAGGCCGTTGGATAACTGCTCTGGCAGCATCGGCACAACGCGCTCAGGGAAATACACCGAGTTGCCACGGACTTGCGATTCGGCGTCCAGCGCCGAACCGAGCTTCACGTAACTGGAGACGTCGGCGATGGCGACGTAGAGCTTCCAGCCACCCGAGAACAACCGCAGCTTGCCGGGCTTTGCCTCACAGTAAACCGCGTCATCGAAGTCGCGAGCGTCTTCACCGTCGATGGTTACGAACGGCAGATGGCGCAGATCGACACGGTTCTCTTTGTCTTTGTCTTCGACCTCCGGCTTGAGCTTGGCGGCCTCTTTGAGGACGGCTTCAGGCCAGACGTGCGGAATGTCGTAGGTGCGCAGCGCGACATCGATTTCCATGCCGGGCGCCATGTAATTGCCCACCACTTCAACCACATCACCCTGCGGCTGGAAGCGCGGCGTTGGCCAGTGAGTGATCTTCACTTCGACGAACTGACCGATCTTGGCGCTGTTGTTACGACCCGGTGTCACCAGCACTTCTTGCTGGATCTTTGGGTTGTCCGGAATCACAAAGCCAATGCCAGCCTCTTCGTAATAGCGGCCGACAATGGTTTCGTGCGCACGGGAAATTACTTCAACAATCACGCCTTCGCGACGACCGCGACGGTCGAGACCGGAAACCCGAGCCAGCCCACGGTCGCCGTCGAACACCAGGCGCATTTGCGCCGGGCTCATGAACAAATCATCGGAGCCGTCATCCGGGATGAGGAAGCCGAAGCCATCGCGATGACCGCTGATACGGCCAAGGATCAGGTCGAGCTTGTCGACCGGCGCGTATGTCCCGCGGCGGGTGTAGATCAGTTGAGCGTCACGTTCCATTGCGCGAAGGCGACGACGCAAGGCCTCGAACTGATCTTCAGTCGTCAAGCCGAACTCTTCGACCAGCTGCTCACGACTCGCCGGCGAACCGCGGTCGGAAAGATGCTGGAGAATCAGCTCACGGCTGGGAATAGGGTTTTCGTATTTTTCCGCTTCACGAGCGGCCTCGGGATCGAGGGACTGCCAATCGGCCATTAGAATGAGTTCACCTTATCTGTATGCATTTAGTTTGGCATATACCCGATTGAAACGCGAAGACACCATTTGCTGGGTGTTCTTGCTATTTCAAAAAAATATTTCACAACAGGGCTTTACAGCCCCTAATCTCCTCCGTAAGATGCGCCCCACAACGACGGCAGCGCCACGTTGTAGTTGAAGTCAACCGTTTTTTCGATTGAAATCAACGACTTGCCCAGATGGTGAAATTGGTAGACACGCCAGCTTCAGGTGCTGGTGACCGCAAGGTCGTGGAAGTTCGAGTCTTCTTCTGGGCACCAATTCAACGAAACCGAGCCAAGTGCTCGGTTTTGTGCTTTCTGGCATTTAAAAAACATTCAAACGGATCACCCAACGCTCAGCGTAGATCAGTCCAAGACCCATGCCCGCTTTTTCCTGCCGCAATGACGGCCACATGAGCACGCTTGCCCGCGATGAATCCGGACGCCCAACGTATCCCGTACGCCTGACTGGTCCGTCACTGGCAAGCCCGCCCTGATGAATCACTGCGCGACAAACCCATCCTGATCGCCAATTACTAAATTCCTGTTGCAATCGCTCCATAAATCTAATTAAATCAGCGCATTGCCCAGATGGTGAAATTGGTAGACACGCCAGCTTCAGGTGCTGGTGACCGCAAGGTCGTGGAAGTTCGAGTCTTCTTCTGGGCACCAAACCTGCAAAACCGAGCCCAGCGCTCGGTTTTGTGCTTTCTGGGGTAGCCAATCCCAGGCAGCCCATCAAGCCCTGAATTGTCCCAGACTGGCCTTGAGCTGCGCCGCCAGCTTATCCAGCGCCTTGCCGCTCGCAGTAGTCTCGACGACTGCCTGCGCCGCACGCTCGGCTTGAGCATGGATCACCTCCACGCGCCCTCTTACCTTGTGCGCGCCCTCAGCCTGATGCGCCGCGGCTTGCGTTGCCAATCCAATAGCCGCGTGCACCTGCTCGACCGATGCTTGCACAGACTGCTGAAGCCGGGCGCTATCTCGCAGCACAGCCAGACCCTCCTTTGCCTGACGCCCTGCCAGACCGATCGCTGCCACAGCCTCTTTGGCTCCAGATTGCAGTGCTCCAATATGCGCTTGAATATCACCCGTCGAACTTTGCGTCTTGCTCGCCAGCGCCCGCACTTCATCCGCCACAACCGCAAACCCGCGACCGGTTTCACCCGCACGCGCAGCTTCGATGGCCGCGTTCAGTGCAAGCAGATTGGTCTGCTCGGCGATACCGTGAATCACCTCCAGCACCACCTCGATCTGCTCGCTCTGCTGCGCCAGACGTTCTATGACCTTGGAGCCGGTTTCAACCTGCCCGGCCAGTGCTTCGATAAGGCTGCCCACCTGATTTGATGTGCGCGTGGTTTCATCAGTGGCCTGACGAATGTCCACCACTTGCTTGAGCGCGGCCTGCATCGCATGGCTTTCCGACTGGGCTTCGTCTGCCATTTGTGCCAAAGCGTTAAGACTTGCAGCCACTTCATCGCGCTGCAATTCGGCCGCAGCACTGGCGCCAGCATTGCGCTTGCTTAGCGCGCCGATTTCCACACCGGTCTGCTGAGCCACGTCGCCCGCTTCACGAACAATAGGCTGAAGCTTGTCGACGAAGCGGTTGACGGCTGCAGCCATGTCGCCGATTTCGTCATTGCTGTTGAGCCTCACCCGCTTGGTCAAATCGCCCTCGCCTGCTGCCAAATCATTGAGCGCGCTGATGAGCAGGTGAAGCTTGCTGACAACACGACGCCCCAGCACAACGGCCAGCGCCAGCAATACGCCCAAACCTATCAGGCCCAAGCCAAGCCCTATTCGCCAGCGCAAAGTCTGAGCCGCTTCTTGCACCGTTGTCGTGGTATTGCTCGCCATCGCTGACGCAGCGGTTTGCGCCGATTCGAGACGTGTGCGCAGCGCTGCCGAGCTTTCTGCTGCGGCACCCGCAAGACTCTCAGTGACCATCTGCTCGCCGTTGCCGATCAATGCGGTAAAGCGCTTGTCCAGCGCCGCCAGGTTTTCTTCCACGGTGGCCGTTGATACACCCATGCGCACCTTGCCGATCTCTACACCATTGGGGCTGATCGATGCTTCAACGTAATACACAGACGGATCGTTCTTGGCGGCATTCAGGACCTTGTCCATCGCCCGATCACCCTCGCCCTTGGCAAGCAAGGACTTGATCGACTCATTGTCCCGGTTCAAATAGCGCGTCAGATGCTCACCCTGGGCATCGTCATACACAACGAAGAGCACGTTGGGATTGCGCTGCGCTCGGCGAGCGAATTCAGAAAGTGTTGGGGTGTCGCCATCCCACATGGCGCGAGGTGAGACAGCGGCGAGTAGCTCTGCCATGTCGGTCGCCGAATCGTGGAGATCTTTCTCAAGGGTCGCTCGTAGCTGTTTCTGCTCATCCTTGAGACGCGCGGAAAGACCAACGCTGAGGCGCTGGCGTGTATTTTGCGAAAGATTATCGAGGCTGGCCGTTACGTCGCGACTGGCCTGCTCAAGTTCCGATGACAAGTGTTGCGAATCTACACCCAGCCGCGCAGCGAGATCCGCCTCCAGCGCTGTGACTGTGCTCCGGGTCAGGGCGACGGCCACCAACACCTGCACCAAAAGAGCAATGCCAAGAGCAATGAATACGGGGCGCAGTAAGCGGCTGCGCAAAAGCGATAGGACGGCTGACACGGGCAATTCCCCCACAACAAGCGCCATTAAAATGATGGCATCTTTTCTGACGGTTTCTACAGCAAGTGCCGTGCCGTTGCGGGCAACGAAATAATTCGGGCAAAACAAAGGGCCGCCTGGGCGACCCTTTGTTTGTATTTCAACGGCTTATCAGGCGAATGGATGACGCAGAACGATGGTTTCGTTGCGATCCGGCCCCGTCGAAATAATGTCGATCGGCGCGCCAACCAGCTCTTCCAGACGCTTGATGTAAGCACGAGCGTTAGCCGGCAGCTCTTCCAGGGTCTTGGCGCCCAAGGTCGACTCGGACCAGCCTGGAATTTGCTCGTACACCGGCTCAAGGCCGATATAGCTGTCAGCGTCGGTCGGCGCGTCAATCACAGCGCCGTTTTCGTTCTTGTAGCCCACACAGATGTTGATGGTTTCAAGACCGTCGAGCACGTCCAGCTTGGTCAGGCAGATGCCCGAGATGCTGTTGATTTCGATAGCGCGACGCAGGATCACCGCATCGAACCAGCCGCAACGGCGGGCACGGCCAGTGGTAGCACCGAACTCGTGGCCACGCTTGGCCAGGAATGCACCGATGTCGTCGAACAGTTCAGTCGGGAACGGACCTGAACCCACGCGCGTGGTGTAAGCCTTGGTGATGCCCAGGATGTAATCCAGGTACATCGGCCCCATGCCCGAACCGGTAGCGATACCGCCAGCGGTGGTGTTGGAGCTGGTCACGTACGGATAGGTGCCGTGGTCGATGTCCAGCAACGAACCTTGAGCGCCTTCGAACATGATGTCTTTGCCAGCGCGACGCATGTCGTGCAGCGCAGCGGTGACGTCCAGCATCATTGGCTTGAGCAGCTCGGCGTATTCCATGCACTCGTCGAGTGTCTTCTGGAAATCGATCGCCGGCTCTTTGTAGTAATTGACCAGAACGAAGTTGTGGTAGTCCAGCAACTCGCCCAGCTTGGCCGCGAAACGCTCGCGATGGAAAAGGTCGCCGATGCGCAAACCGCGACGTGCAACCTTGTCTTCGTACGCAGGGCCGATGCCGCGACCGGTCGTACCGATCTTGTGCTCGCCACGGGCCTTTTCACGGGCCTGGTCCAGCGCGACGTGGTAGGACAGGATCAGCGGGCAGGACGGGCTGATGCGCAGACGCTCGCGCACCGGAATGCCTTTCTCTTCCAGCTTGGTGATTTCGCGCATCAGTGCATCAGGCGCAACCACGACACCGTTGCCGATCAGGCACTGAACGCCTTCGCGCAGAACACCGGACGGAATCAGGTGCAGAACGGTTTTTTCGCCGTCGATCACCAGGGTGTGACCAGCGTTGTGGCCGCCTTGATAGCGCACTACCGCAGTAGCGTGTTCGGTCAGCAGATCAACGATCTTGCCTTTGCCCTCATCACCCCATTGGGTGCCCAGGACTACGACATTCTTACCCATTTCACTTGTCCTCATTCACGCAAACTTGGTGCCGGCGGCGGCCGGCAGGGAAACTCAAGAGACCAGCGGCATTACCTGCCAGTGCTCGCCATGCTGAATCAATTGCCGGTCGCAATCGGCCTCGCGCGCTGCCGAGACCTGTTGGCCGGGCAACGCCTGAACCACTCGCTGACCTTCGCTGCGAAGCTGGCAAACGGTCTGCCAGAGCGCAGCATCAGTGTTGTCAGGCATCCAGATACCGCCAGACGGTAGCTCGATCTGTGCCTGCCCCAACGTGACCAGGGTTTTCAAATCGGTAGAGAAGCCCGTCGCCGGACGCGCCCTGCCGAAGTCTGCACCGATATCGTCGTAACGACCGCCCTGGGCGATCGACTGACCGACACTCGGCACGAATACCGCAAACACCACACCAGTATGGTAGTGGTAACCGCGCAACTCACCGAGGTCGAAATACAACGGCATGTCCGGGAAGCGCGCCGACAGCCGCTCGGCGATTTCCTGCAGGTCGTCCAGCGCTTCGATGACTGGCGCGGGCGCCTTGGCCAAACGATCGCGGGCGGCGGCCAACACATCACGTCCACCACACAGATCGACCAGCGCGCGGAGCATCGTAGCCAGATCGTCAGGAAGAGTGGCGGTCAGGGCAACCACTTCATCAATTGCCTTGCGCTGCAGCGCATCGAACAACTGTTGCTCGACCTCGCCCGACAGACCGGCGGCACGAGCCAGACCACGATAGATACCGACATGGCCCAGGTCCATATGGACGTCAGGCACATCGGCCAGTTTTAACATGGCCAGCATCAGGCTAATGACTTCGACGTCGCTGGTCGGACTGGCATCGCCGTACAACTCGGCGCCCAACTGGATCGGACTGCGTGACGAAGACAACGCACGCGGCTGAGCATGAAGCACGCTACCGGCATAACACAGACGGCTTGGACCTTCGCGACGCAAGGTGTGCGCATCGATGCGGGCAACCTGCGGCGTGATATCCGCCCGGAACCCCATCTGCCGACCCGACTGCGGATCAACGACTTTGAAGGTGCGCAGATCCAGATCCGAGCCAGCGCCCGTGAGCAGTGATTCAAGGTATTCGATATGCGGGGTGACGACGAACTCATAGCCCCAGCTTTGAAACAGATCCAACACCTGACGACGCGCCACTTCTATGCGCGCAGCTTCCGGCGGCAGTACTTCTTCGATGCCATCCGGCAGCAGCCAGCGGTCAACCGTTGCCATTACGCCTTTCCCCTATCATCCGGGCGGCCACAACCCTTGGGCGAGCCTTGAGTGAAGCAGACAGCGGCCCCTCGCGATCAGGCTCATGCTTTGGACACGAACCACCAATCGGAAGCTACCGCCACTGTCCTCGAAAAAACTGCCGCGCACGAAACACGCCACGGCCAATCAATCGTGCAGACGCAAAAAAGCCGGGAATTTCCCGGCTGCCGCATCATACACACGTTTTACCGCGTGATCACCCCGCCAGACGGTTTTTGCCGCCCGGCGGAGCTCTCAAGCACCGTTAAAAGCTACGGTTTGGCTTTCTCAAGATAGCGAAAGAAATCGCTGCTTGGGTCCAGCACCATCACGTCACTTTTGTTGGCAAAGCTCTCACGGTAGGCACGCAAGCTACGATAGAAGGAGTAAAACTCCTGATCCTGACCGTAGGCCTTGGAGTAGATCGCCGATGCTTGTGCGTCGCCATCACCACGGGCCTCTTCAGACTCACGATAGGCTTCTGCCAGCAACACGCGACGCTGACGATCAGCGTCGGCACGAATGCCTTCCGCCAGCTCGTTACCTTTGGCGCGGTGCTCGCGGGCTTCACGCTCACGCTCGGTGCTCATACGCTCGAACACGCTGCGGTTCACTTCTTTTGGCAAGTCGATGGCCTTGACCCGTACGTCGATGACTTCGATGCCCAGTTCTTTCTCGGCCATCTTGTTCAACGAAGAAGTAATGTCCGCCATCAGTGCGTCCCGCTCACCCGACACAGCTTCGTGCAGAGTGCGCTTACCAAACTGGTCACGCAGGCCCGATTCGAGACGGCGCGACAGACGTTCATCGGCAATTTGCTTGAGGCCGGATGTCGCAGTGTAGAAACGCTCAGCGTCCTTCACGCGCCATTTGGCGTAGGCATCCACCATGACGGCTTTCTTTTCCAGGGTCAGGAAACGCTGGGTTGGCGCATCGAGGGTCAGCAAGCGACCGTCGAATTTGCGCACCTGGTTCACATAGGGAACCTTCACGTGCAGACCTGGTGGAACATCAGCCTGAACCACACGACCGAACTGCAGCAAAACCGCACGTTCAGTTTGCGAAACGATGTAGACGCTGTTCCATGCGACGACGGCCAGTACGACACAGACGATCAGAGCGACCAGAGATTTATTGCTCATCAGCGAGTCTCCCTAGTACGCGTGTCGCGTTGCTGTTGCATGTCCGCTGCTCTTGAACCTGGATCAACGACTGTCGCCGCTGCGCCCGTTGAAGCGGGTGCGCCGTTACGGCCACTTTCAATCATTTTGTCCAATGGCAGATAAAGCAGGTTGTTCTGACCTTTGTCGCCGGTCACGAGCACCTTGCTTGTATTGCTGAAGACTTCCTGCATGGTGTCCAGATACAGACGTTCACGCGTGACTTCCGGTGCCTTGCGATACTCGGCGACCAGCTTGGTGAAGCGGTCTGCCTCACCTTTGGCGCGAGACACGACTTCGTCGCGATAGCCGTTGGCGTCCTCGACAATACGCTGAGCCTGACCACGGGCTTCCGGAATTACACCGTTTGCGTAGGTTTCAGCCTGGTTACGCGAACGTTGCTCGTCTTCACGGGCGCGGATCACGTCATCGAACGCTTCCTGAACTTCACGCGGCGCCGCAGCGCTTTGCACGTTCACCTGAGTCACGGAAATACCCGTGCGATACGTGTCCAGGAACCGTTGCAGGCGCTCCTTGATCTCACTGGCCATCAATTCACGACCTTCGGTGAGCACCTGGTCCATTGCGGTCGAACCGACAACATGGCGCAGGGCACTTTCAGTCGCGTGCTGCAGGCTGACTTCCGGCTGATCAACGTTCAGCACGAAGTCCTGCAAATTAGTGATTTTGTACTGCACGGTCAGCGGCACTTCGACGATGTTTTCGTCTTCGGTGAGCATCTGGCCTTGCTTGCTGTACGCACGTTCACGTGTCACGTTTTCGAGGTACTTGCGATCAAACGGCGGGAAGTAAATGTTCAGACCCGGACCGACCGTTTCGTAATACTTGCCGAAGCGCAGCACTACAGCTTGCTCCTGCTCGTCGACCACGTAGATAGCGTTGTAAAGCCATACCGCGAGAAGCACGACAAGGCCGATACCGAGCAGGCCAAGGCCACCACCTCTTCGAGAACCGCCGCCACCGCCACCATCGCTACTGCGTTTCTTACCACCACCGAACAACCCATTCAGGCTTTCCTGCAGCTTTCGGAAGGCCTCGTCGAGATCTGGTGGCCCCTTGCGGTCGCCGCCCTTGCGCTTACCACCCCAAGGATCCTGATTATTCGAGTTGCCACCCGGCTCATTCCAAGCCATAGCGCTCTCCATCTGATAAAGCAAAGACGCGCCCACGGCGCGCCGACCAATGCTACAGAATGCCTGCGAAAGCGATACAACCGCTTTCTCAGGCTTTTATTGCAAAGTGTGTTGCTCGATGAATTCCAGCGGCTGCAGTCCTTCGCGACTCACCAGGCGATTGAATTCAACTCGCGGTAAACGTACTGCCAACAGGCTTGTGCCTTCTTCGTCGTGCTCTTCGCTCTGCACTGCACCCAGTTGGAAAAACTGAGCCCGCAGTCGAGCAAAACCCTGAGTCAAGCGCAAGGTGCCGATGAACAAATCGTCACCCAGCAGCTCGGAAATAGCTTGCTTGAGCAGATCCAGACCGCGACCATCGCGGGCTGAAACCCATACCCGCTGCGGCTTGCCATCGGGATCGCGCTGGATCTGAGGCTCGACCCCTTCAAGCAGATCGAGTTTGTTATAGACCTCCAGTATCGGCAAGTCCTGCGCCCCGATCTCGCCCAGCACCGCCATGACCTGCTCAATCTGTTCCATACGATCAGGCTCGTGAGAGTCAATCACATGCAAAAGAAGGTTGGAGTTGCTCGACTCTTCGAGCGTCGCGCGAAAGGCTTCGACCAATTTATGTGGCAGATGGCGGATGAATCCCACCGTATCGGCCAGCACGATCGGCCCCAGGTCTTTAAGTTCGAGGCGGCGCAGAGTGGGGTCGAGGGTCGCGAACAGCTGATCCGCTGCATAGACGTCGGAATCGGTGACCGCGTTGAACAGCGTAGATTTGCCAGCGTTGGTATAGCCCACCAATGAAACGGTGGGGATATCTGCTCGCGAGCGGCCGCGGCGCGCCTGATCACGCTGACTGCGAACCTTTTCCAAGCGGCCTTTGATCTGCCGCAAACGAACACGCAGCAGGCGACGGTCTGTTTCGAGCTGGGTTTCACCCGGACCGCGCATGCCGATGCCGCCGCCCTGGCGCTCAAGGTGAGTCCAGCCGCGGACAAGACGGGTACTCATGTGCTCGAGCTGTGCCAGCTCGACCTGCAATTTGCCTTCATGAGTACGCGCACGCTGCGCGAAAATGTCGAGAATCAGGCCCGTACGGTCAAGCACGCGACACTCGAAAACGCGTTCGAGGTTGCGTTCCTGACTGGGCGTAAGGACGTGATTGAAGATGACGATGTCGATCTTTTCGGCTTTGACCTGGTCGCGTAACTCTTCGACCTTGCCACTGCCAATCAGATACTTGGCCGTTGGCCGATGCCGTGGCACGCTGATAAACGCGACGGTATCGGCGCCGGCCGATAGAGCAAGTTCCTGGAACTCCTGCGGATCTTCGCGCGCCTCAGGGTCCTGACCATCCAAGTGAACGAGGATAGCCCGCTCACCACCACCGTGGCGCTCAAAGAACAAAGCAGACTCCTATCAGGCGTTACCTGGCTCAACGTCACCCGCTTCGGATTCGGTTGCGCTAGGCAGACGAATTGGACGAACCGGAACGACAGTAGAGATGGCGTGCTTATAAACCATTTGGCTGACAGTGTTTTTCAGCAAAATGACGAACTGGTCGAAAGACTCGATCGTGCCTTGCAGCTTGATACCGTTTACCAGATAGATCGAAACCCCAACCTTTTCTTTACGCAAAGTGTTCAGGTAAGGGTCTTGTAGCGAATGCCCTTTTGACATGTGCCGCACTCCTTTAAGGATCAATAGAATAATTCGAAAATTTTTTTGCTCGGGCCGCTTACCCCCCAAGGATAGACGGCTATTGCAAGGACTCAGCTCAATATGGAGACCGATCCCAAGTATTTCAAGGCGCGTGGCAGATTGTCGCAAGCCAGGCTGTCCAACCAGTGCAGATTTTCCCAGCTTCGCAACCAGGTAAATTGCCTTTTGGCCAACTGCCTCGTGGCGATGATGCCTCGTTCCTGCATCTCGTCGTGGGTCAGTTTGCCGTCCAGATGATCCCAGACCTGGCGGTACCCTACAGCTCTTATTGACGGCAAGTTCGAGTGCAAGTCACCCCTCGAGCGTAACGCCACAACTTCCTCTACGAATCCTTGGTCAAGCATTTGCGTAAAACGTTGCGCGATGCGGTCATGCAATACCTTGCGATCCACTGGAGCGATCGCCAGATTCGCGACAGTATAGGGCAATTGATGACGCCCCGAAGCGGCTGCTTCAGTACTTTGCGCACTTTGTTGCTCGCGGTGTGCGGTCATGCTCAATCCGCTCACCCGATAGACTTCCAGCGCACGAGACAATCGCTGCGGGTCGTTGGGATGAATCCGCGCCGCTGACACCGGATCAATCGCCGCCAAATCATCGTGTAACGCCTGCCATCCTCTGCTTGCAGCCTCTGCTTCGAGCTGTGCGCGGATTTCAAGGTTTGCAGCCGGCATGTCCGCCAAGCCATCCAATAGAGCCTTGAAATACAACATCGTGCCGCCTACCAGCAACGGAATTTTCCCGCGCGCGGTGATTTCGGCCATGGCGCTCAAGGCATCCCTGCGAAAGTCCGCGGCGGAGTAGCTCTGCGAGGGGTCGAGGATATCGATCAATCGATGTGGAAACTTGTCCAGAAGCGCTTTGGAGGGCTTAGCCGTGCCGATGTCCATACCGCGATAGACCAGTGCCGAATCAACGCTGATCAATTCGCACGGCAGCACTTTGGTCAGCTCGATGGCCAGGTCCGTTTTACCTGCGGCGGTTGGCCCCATCAAGAAGATGGCGGGAGGCAAAGCGCTCATCAGCGGCCACGCAGGAAGAGTTTGTCGAGATCGTCCAACCCCAATTGGGTCCAGGTCGGCCTACCGTGATTGCATTGACCGCTGCGCTCGGTGTTTTCCATGTCACGCAGCAGGCCGTTCATTTCGGGGATAGCGAGACGTCGATTCGCCCGAATCGCGCCATGACAGGCCATGGTGCCGAGCAGCTCGTTCATGTGGGCCTGCACCCGATCACTGGTGCCGTATTCCATCAAGTCGGCCAACACGTCCTGAACCAGTCGATTGGCTTCGGCTTGTTTGAGCAGCGCGGGTATCTGCCGAATTGCCAGGGTTTCCGGGCCCAAGCGCTGCAACTCAAACCCCAGTTGCTGGAAGGTTGCGATGTGCTCTTCTGCGCAGTCCGCCTCACGCTGACTGACTGCCAACGACTCGGGGACGAGCAAGGGCTGACCGCTCAATCCTTCGCTGGCCATGGCAATTTTCAGTCGCTCATACATGATCCGCTCGTGAGCGGCATGCATGTCTACCAGCACCAGCCCGTGGGCGTTCTCGGCCAGGATATAAATGCCCTTGAGCTGGGCGAGCGCATAACCCAGAGGAGGAATGTCACCAGTGGACTCAGGCAGCGCAACCGAAGCAGCGCCCAGTTCAACGCCTTGAGCGCTCGGCAGCGGAGCAAAGAACTCGCGATACGCGGCTTGGGCTTCAGCCGCCGGCAATACCGAGGACGGACGCGGCGTGTACTGATACTGATAACCAGCGCCGGCGCCTGAGCCTGCCGGCCTGTCCAAAGGATCGGCTGGTGGCTGCTCAAGCAAACTGTTGGCAAGGCCCATCTCACCCTGAGGCCCGAATTCACCAGCTTCCGGGCCGGTCGGACGTACCAGCGCAGTGACCGATGTAGTGCCTGCCAGTTGATCTTCCGGACGCACGTCACCCAATGCACGATGCAGCGTGCCGTATAGAAAGTCGTGGACCATGCGCCCGTCACGAAAACGCACTTCGTGCTTGGTCGGGTGAACGTTGACGTCGACCACAGCCGGATCAACTTCGAAGAACAGCACGAAGGTCGGATGGCGACCATTGAACAGTACATCGCGATACGCCTGGCGGACCGCATGGGCAACCAGCTTGTCGCGCACTGCCCGGCCGTTGACGAAGAAATACTGCAGGTCGGCCTGGCTGCGCGAAAAGGTCGGCAACCCGACCCATCCCCACAACTTCAGGCCATTGCGATCAATCTCGATGGGCAGCGCCTGTTCCAGAAACCCAGCCCCACAGATGGCCGAGACTCGCCGCGCGCGGGCAACGTCATCGTGGGCTTCGTGCAGGCTGAGGATGGTTTTGCCGTTGTGCCGCAGGTGGAAGGCCACGTCGAAACGCGCCAGCGCCATGCGCTTGATGACTTCCTGCAGATGATCAAACTCAGTCTTCTCGGCTTTCAGAAACTTACGTCGGGCAGGCGTATTGAAGAACAGATCGCGCACCTCCACAGACGTGCCAACCGGATGCGCTGCCGGCTGAACCCGCGAGGCCATATCACGCCCTTCGGTTTCCACCTGCCAGGCTTGATCGGCATCGCGCGTACGAGAAGTCAGCGTAAGGCGTGCGACCGAGCTGATTGACGCCAATGCCTCGCCGCGAAAACCCAGGCTCATTACGCGCTCAAGGTCTTCCAGGTCGCGAATCTTGCTGGTGGCATGTCGCGCCAGCGCCAGCGGCAGGTCATCGGAAGAAATACCGCCGCCGTCGTCGCGCACGCGCAGTAACTTGATGCCGGCCTGCTCGACGTCGATATCAATGCGCCGCGCGCCGGAATCGAGGCTGTTTTCCAGCAGCTCCTTGATCACCGAAGCTGGACGCTCAACGACCTCGCCGGCCGCAATCTGGTTCGCCAGACGCGGGCTGAGCAGTTCGATGCGTGCGGTCTTGGCCCCGGGATTGTCTGGCTGCGTCACGGCTGCCTCGAATCCTGACTCATCCAGCAAGAGATCGGTCACGGTTCACCCGCCAACGCCGTGCTGGGGATCTTCAAGTCCTGACCGATTTTCAGTTCGTCGGATTTCAATTCATTGGCGTTGCGCAGTGCGCCCGTGGTCAAGTCGTAACGCGCGGCGAGCATTGCCAGCGTTTCACCAGGACGCACGACATGGTTACGCGGCCCCATGGCAAGTTTGCCGGTGTCGCGCAGCCAGGCGATATAGGTGCCTTGTGGCGGATTTTGCTGGAAGAACTGCTTCACGCCAGCGGTAATCGAGCGCGCCAATGCCTGCTGATGACTGGCGCCTTCAAGCTTGTTCGCTTCTGCTGCGTTGGAGATGAACCCGGTTTCGACCAGAATCGACGGGATGTCAGGCGATTTCAGCACCATGAATCCCGCCTGCTCAACGCGGGATTTGTGTAGAGAAGTCACTCGCCCGATGTTGCTCAAGACCTTCTGCCCAACGTTCAAGCTGGAAGTCAGCGAAGCAGTCATCGAAAGATCGAGCAACACGCCTGCAAGCATTCGGTCCTTGTCGTCCAGGCTCACAGCGCCAGCACCACCGATCAGGTCGGAACGGTTTTCACTGTCTGCCAACCAACGAGCGGTCTCGGACGTGGCGCCGCGCTCGGACAGCGCAAACACTGAGGCGCCGAAGGCGGCAGAGGACGGCGCAGCATCGGCGTGGATTGATACAAACAGGTCAGCGCCCTTGGCACGGGCGATTTCCGTACGCTTGCGCAGCGGGATGAAGTAGTCGCCAGTACGCGTCAATTCAGCGCGATAGCCTTTTTCAGAGCTGATCTGACGCTGCAATTCCTTGGCAATCGCCAGCACCACGTTTTTCTCTTTCTGCCCGCGTCCGCCAGAGGCGCCCGGGTCCTCGCCACCGTGGCCGGCGTCGATCACCACCACGATGTCGCGCTTGCCGTTTGGCACAGGCGTCAGCTTGATTTCTGGTTTGGCAGGGCTTACCGGCACGGCAGGCGCGGTGTTTGCGGCTGTGTCCGGCACGGTGGAGATTGGCGTGGGATTGGCGTCAGCGGCGTTGTCGAACAGATCGACCACCAGACGGTTGCCGTACTGCTGGTTGGGCGCCAAGGTGAAGCTTTTCGGGGTCACGGCCTTTTTCAGGTCGATGACCACACGCAGGCTGTCCGGGGTGCGTTGCGCTGAACGCATGCTGGTAATGGGCGTATTGGCGGTGCCGACGTTCAGCGAGCCGCCCAATGTAGCGCCGTTGATGTCGATGACCAGACGATCAGGCGATTCGAGAGTAAACACGCTGGCCTGAACCGGGCCGGACAGGTCGAAAACCAACCGAGTGTTATCCGGTGCGCGCCATAAGCGGACACTTCGTACCTGTGAAGCGGCGAACGCATCGATGGCCAATGTCGTCAGCAACAGCCCTATCACAGTAACCAGCGCGCGCATGCGCATACCTAACCCCATATCTATTTGAATTCCAAAGCCAAAGCGGCACACCAAGCCTCGCCACGTGAGCCTTCCGGGCTCAAAGTCAGCGCTCGACCGTCAGCGTGCGGCCCAATGGTAATGGTCATGTCCGGCTTTGGCAAAAAGCCTGCACCCAGACCGGGCCACTCAATCAGACAGAGCGCTTCTCCTTCGAAATAATCGCGGATGCCCAGGAATTCTAGCTCTTCTGGATCAACAAGTCGGTAAAGATCAAAGTGATACGCGCGATATCTCCCAATTTCGTAAGGTTCTACCAGCGTAAATGTCGGACTTTTTACCGCGCCAACATGGCCCAGCCCTCGGATGATTCCACGCGAAAGCGTGGTCTTGCCCGCACCCAGATCGCCCTCCAGAAAAATAATCCCATTGCCATCAGTGACTTGAGCGATTTTCTCGCCAAATGCCGTCATGGCGTCTTCACCCACAAGGTGCAGGGTTAGCTCAGACACGGTTGTTGCTCCTCCAGCAGCGCACGAATAACAGGAATCAGATCAGCGGCTGCCAAGCCACGGCCAAGCTGGCCCAGTTGCTCCCCAGCCTTGGCGTGCAGCCAGACCGCGAGACAGGCAGCGTCGAACGGTGACATCTTTTGCGCCAGCAACGCCCCGATGACGCCGGACAGCACATCGCCGAGCCCGCCCGTTGCCATAGCCGGATGACCGTGGTCACACAAAGCAAGCTTACCTGCGGGGTTTGCGATCAGACTGCCCGTACCTTTAAGCACGCATACGGCATTGAATTTCTGCGCCAGGGCGCGCGCAGCTTTTGGGCGATCAGCCTGAATTTCTTTAGTACTGACGCCGAGCAAGCGCGCCGCTTCGCCGGGATGCGGTGTGATGACGCAATTCTTGGGCAACTGGACCCAGCCTTGGGCCAGTTGATTGAGCGCGTCGGCATCCCATACCTGCGGGCGATCAGCATTGGCCGCCGCCGATAACAGGCTGCGCCCCCAACTGTGCTGACCCATGCCGGGGCCGACGACCAGCACGGTCGCGGGCTCGATCAGCGCCATCATCTGATTGGCCGAGCTGATGCCCGCGCTCATGACCTCAGGAAACCGAACCAGCGCAGCCGGGACATGCTCAGGCCGGGTCGCCAGTGTGACCATCCCCGCGCCGCTGCGCAGCGTACTTTCGGTGGACAGCAGCGCCGCGCCGCCAAAGCCATGGTCGCCGCCAATCACCAGCACACGGCCGAACATGCCTTTGTGCGCAGTGCGAGGACGCGGCGCCAGAGTCGGCAAATTGAAGGTATCGAGGCGTTTCACGCTCACCGGGGTGGCGGCGACGATCGCAGGATCGGCCTGGAGGTCGTCGAACACCAACTCGCCCACCAGGTCCGCTGCATCGCCGGTAAACAGTCCGATTTTCAGCCCAATAAAGGTGATGGTGATATCTGCGCGTACCGCCATGCCCAACGTGCGCCCTGTGTCGGCGCTCAACCCTGAAGGGATATCAATCGATGCAACCGGCGAACCGCTGTCATTGATGGCCTGAATCGCACCCGCATAGGGTTCGCGGACTTCGCCGTTAAGGCCGGTGCCAAGCAACGCGTCCAGCACCACGCCGTCCAGCGCTTGTTGTTTCCAGGGGTGAACATCGACGCCAGTGCCAAGCGCTTCTTTATAAGCGTCCTGGGCATCGCCGGTCAGGCCTGATGAATCGCCGACGGCCAACACCTTGACCAGCCAGCCTGCACGTTGCGCCAACGCGGCCACCAGATAGCCGTCACCTGCGTTATTACCGCGCCCCGCCAACACGGTCATTTGCCCGGCGTCCGGCCAGCGTCGACGCACTGCACGCCAGGCTGCGTGGGCAGCACGCTGCATCAATTGCAGCCCCGGCGTGCCCGCTGCGATGAGGCGTGAGTCGAGATCGCGCACCTGCGCGGCGTCGTACAGTGCGTCGGGTAATTGGGGTTTGCTGTGCAACATACGTTTATGAGCTCCGATGTCTGGCAGAATTATACGCACCTGCGCCCCGGTGTCCTCTCTGCATGACCGCTATTACTGTTGATCCGTCCTCCCCTTCAACGTCGTTGACGACCGCTGAACTGAACGACCTCGCCGAGTCCATCAAGGCGTGGGGCCGTGAGCTGGGCTTTCAACAGGTCGGCATCTCGGGGCTGGATCTGGCCGAGCATGAACAGCACCTCGAGCGCTGGCTCGACGCCGGTTATCACGGCGAGATGGACTATATGGCAGCCCATGGCAGCAAACGTTCGCACCCGGACCAATTGGTACCTGGGACACTGCGCGTGGTATCCCTGCGCATGGACTACCTGCCGGGCGACACCGAAATGGCGCACCGCCTGACTGAACCGGAAAAAGCCTACGTCTCGCGCTACGCCCTGGGCCGCGACTACCACAAGCTGATTCGCAAGCGCGTGCAGCAACTGGCCGAGCGTATTCAGCAGGCGATTGGGCCCTTTGGCTTTCGGGCGTTCGTCGACAGTGCGCCGGTGCTGGAAAAGGCGATTGCCGAGCAAGCGGGATTGGGCTGGATAGGCAAGAACACGCTGGTGCTCAATCGCAAGGCCGGGAGTTACTTCTTCCTGAGCGAGCTGTTCGTCGATCTGCCTTTGCCGGCCGATCAGCCCCACTCCACCGAACATTGCGGCCGTTGCACCGCCTGTCTCGATATCTGCCCCACTAACGCGTTTGTCGGTCCGTACGTGCTGGATGCGCGACGTTGTATTTCTTACCTGACCATCGAGCTGAAAACTTCTATTCCGGAAGAGCTGCGCTCAATGATCGGCAATCGGGTGTTCGGTTGCGATGATTGTCAGATTGTCTGCCCGTGGAATCGCTTCGCTCGGCCAACCGATCAAAACGATTTCAAACCGCGCCACAACCTCGATAACGCAGGTTTGGCAGAGCTGTTTTTGTGGGACGAAGAAACATTTCTGAGCAAAACCGAAGGCTCACCCTTGCGTCGGGCGGGGTATGAGCGCTGGCTGAGGAATCTGGCGGTGGGACTGGGTAATGCGCCATCGACGATTCCGGTGCTGGAGGCTTTGGGGTCGCGTCGGGAACATCCGTCAGAAATGGTGCGCGAGCATGTGGAGTGGGCGTTGCGGCAGCATAAAGCGCGGGCCCGCGAATGAATCCTGCATGGAGGGTCAGGCAAACCGCGTTGCGAGCTTCGCGGGCAAGGCGCTTCTACATCAATGCCCATCCTTGTAAACGAACTTGGGCATTTCCCAGCGGTATTTGATCGCCAGCAAGCGCAACAACAAGCCGCCTGACAGGGTAATCAACGTGCCCTGCTCCACCGGCAAGCCGAAGTATTGGCACAGCAAAAAGCACCAGGCCGCTGCGAACGACACGCTGGCGTATAGCTCACGACGGAAGATCAACGGGATGTCGTTGCAGAAGATATCGCGCAAGATCCCGCCAAATACCCCGGTAATCACACCGCTGACCGCAGCAATCACCAGACCATGGCCCATGTCCAGCGCGGTGGTACAACCGATCACCGTGAAAGCCACCAGCCCCAGCGCATCCAGCACCAGAAACAGCGAGCGCAGATGGCGCATCAGCGGCGCAAGCAAGATGGTCATCAGCGCCGCGAAGCAGGTCAGCATCAAGTACTCGGGATGCTTGACCCACGTCAGCGGGTAGTGCCCCAGCAGTACATCGCGCATCGAGCCGCCACCCAACGCGGTGACGGAGGCGATCAGCACCACGCCGAACCAGTCCATGCCGCGACGCCCGGCCGACAGCGCGCCGGTCATGGCTTCTGCGGTGATCGCGATCAAATAGAGCATCAACAACATAGTGGCGCTCAGACCTTGATGAAGTGCTCGCGATAGAACTGCAGTTCGGCAATGGATTCACGAATGTCATCCAGCGCCAGATGCGTGCTGCCCTTCTTGAATTTCAGCTCAGGCGACCAGCGCGCAGCCAGCTCCTTGAGCGTCGAGACGTCCAGGTTGCGATAGTGAAAATAGTTTTCCAGGGCGGGCATGCGCTTATAAAGGAAGCGACGGTCCTGGCAGATGCTGTTGCCGCAGATCGGCGAGCTGCGTTCCGGCACCCATTGTTTGATGAAGTCCAGTGTCATCGCCTGGGCTTCATCGTTGGAAATTTTGCTTTCGCGAACCCGCTGGGTCAGGCCAGAGCCGCCGTGCTGGCGGGTGTTCCACTCATCCATGCCAGCCAGCAGTTCATCGCTTTGGTGTACAGCGATCACCGGGCCTTCGGCCAGCGTGTTCAGTTCGCTGTCGGTGATGATGGTCGCCATCTCGATGATGACGTCGTTATCGGGGTCCAGACCGGTCATTTCCAGGTCGATCCAGATAAGATTTTGCTTGCTCTGCATATGTAGGCTCCTCAACGTAGGCGCGCAGTTTAGCCCAAGCAGGCATGCTAGACTCCTTCGCGCTTCACACTATCAGCTGCATTTCGCGACATAAAAACGGAACACTGAACACCCATGGCCAAACGCCAACTCAATCGTCGTCAGAACTGGCGCATCGAAAAAATCCAGGGCGAGCGTGCAGCCCGCGCTGCCAAGCGTGAAACCCTGACCCTGGAGTCGCTTGAAGGCGGCGATCTCGGCCCCGAGCAAACCGGGCTGGTGATTGCGCACTTCGGCGTGCAGGTAGAAGTAGAGGCGCAGGAAGGCGACCTGAGCGGTCAGGTTTTCCGCTGTCACTTGCGGGCGAACCTGCCAGCGCTGGTGACCGGTGATCGCGTGGTCTGGCGCGCCGGCAATCAGGGCATTGGCGTCATCGTCGCGCAACTGCCGCGAACCACCGAGCTGTGCCGCCCGGACAGCCGCGGCCAGCTCAAGCCAGTGGCGTCCAACGTCGATCTGATCGTGATTGTGTTCGCGCCGATGCCCGAGCCTCACGCCAACCTGATCGACCGGTATCTGGTAGCCGCCGAGCATGCGGGGATTCACCCGCTCCTGCTGCTGAACAAATTCGACTTGATCGATGATCAGAACGCCCCGGCGCTGAATGCGCTGTTAGCGGTGTATCGCACCCTGGGTTATCCGGTGCTGGAAGTATCGGCGCATCACGGCGATGGCATGCAGCAGTTGCAGGCGCAACTGGATGGGCACATCAGCGTGTTCGTTGGCCAATCGGGCGTGGGCAAGTCCTCGTTGGTGAACAGCCTGCTGCCGGAAGTCGGCACCCGTGTCGGGCCGCTGTCGGAGCTGTCCGGCCAGGGCACACACACCACGACCACCGCGCGCTTGTTTCACTTCCCCAACGGCGGCGACCTGATCGACTCCCCCGGTATTCGCGAGTTCGGTTTGGGCCACGTCAGCCGTGCGGATGTCGAAGCGGGTTTTATCGAGTTCAACGACCTGATCGGCACTTGCCGCTTTCGCGACTGCAAGCATGATCGCGAACCGGGCTGCGCACTGCTCCAGGCGCTGGACGACGGCCGCGTGCAACAACAACGCATGAACAGCTATCGCTCGATCATCGCCAGCTTGCCGGAGAGTAGTTACTGATCGACGCTGGCCTGTAGGAGCCAACTTGTTGGCGAGATCGACACCGCGCCGTGTCAGCTCAGGACGCCTCGCGAACAAGTTCGCTCCTACACGTTGACGCGTTTGATCAATGATCCGCGCAGTCAACGCACATAAAAACGCCGCGATCATCGCGGCGTTTTTTATTGCGTCAAAACCCTAGTTCTTGGTCTCTTCGACCTTCAGTGTGCCCTGCTCGAAGATGTTCAGCTTTTGCCGAATTTCATGGGGCTGGGCGTAGGCTTGCGGATCAACGGTGGGCGTCGAGATAGAAGCGCCAGGTTTGGCGTCAGGAGCCGGCGCTTTGGGCGCATCCGGCGTTTGCGGCGCTTCACCTACGTTCTGCGAGCCTTCAATCTTCTGCTGCGCCTTTTTGGTCATGACCACGATATCGATGCGGCGGTTGATCGGGCTTGTCGGATGCTCCTTGTCATAGAGCGCCGACGAGGCATAACCCACTACCCGCGCGACCTGAGGATCCGGATACCCCCCCGCGACCAGCGCACGACGGGCTGCGTTGGCGCGGCCGGCCGACAGTTCCCAGTTACCAAAACCGTTATTGCCCACATATGGCGTCGCATCGGTGTGACCACTGACGCTGATCTTGTTCGGCACCGCTTTAATGGTGTCAGCCATGGCCAGCAGGATGTCTTCGAAATACGGTTTCAGACGCGCGCTGCCTATGTCGAACATGGGCCGGTTGTCGGCGTCCATGATCTGAATGCGCAAGCCATCCTGGGTGATCTCGAACAAAATCTGATCTTTGAATTTCTGCAACTGCGGATTTTCGTTGACCTTGTTTTGCAGCTCTTGCAGCAGCATTTCAAGGCGCTCCTGCTCAACTTGCTCGGCCTGTTGAGCTGCCGCTTCTTGAGTGTCTGCTTCGATCGGCACACTGTCAGGCGCCGGTGTGGACTTGATCTCCGGATTCAGCGTCTGGTCGGGGGACATCTCCGGCGAGCCGCCCAAATCGATCACATAAGGCGAGCCGCTGTCGGAAAAACCGACCGGATCCTTGAAATAACCGGCAATCGCAACCAACTGCTCCGGGGTGGCCGACGACATCAGCCACAGCACCAGAAAAAACGCCATCATCGCTGTCGCAAAGTCAGCGAAGGCGATTTTCCAGGCGCCGCCGTGATGGCCGCCGCCGTAGCGCTTGACACGCTTGATTATGATCGGCTGGTTATTTTCCATGGTTCAGCGACCGCGAACTGCTTGTTCCAGCTCGCTGAAGCTGGGGCGATGCGCTGGATACAGCACCTTGCGACCGAACTCCACGGCCAGCGAAGGCGGCACGCCGGAAGCCGAAGCAACCAGAGACGCCTTGATCGATTCAAAGACGTTCATTTCTTCCTTGGCATCGTGCGCCAGGGAAGTGGCCAGCGGCCCGAAGAAACCGTAAGCCGCCAGGATACCGAAGAAGGTACCGACCAACGCCGCGCCAACGTGCATACCGATAGCTGCCTTGTCACCGGAACCCAGCGAGGCCATGGTCACAACGATACCGAGTACTGCAGCGACAATACCGAAACCGGGCATGGCGTCCGCGACACCGGTCACCGCGTGGGAAGGATGTTCAAGCTCTTCCTTCATGCTCAACAGCTCCATGTCGAACAGACCTTCCAGTTCGTGCGGAGCCATGTTGCCGGACGACATGATGCGCAGGTAATCGCAGATGAAGGCGATCATGCGAGTGTCTTTCAGGACACTTGGGTATTTGGTGAAAATCGGGCTGTTCTCGGGTTCTTCAATGTCCCCTTCAATCGCCATCATGCCTTCGCGGCGGCTCTTGTTGAGGATCTCGTAGATCAGGCCCAGGACTTCAAGGTAGAACGCATGAGTGAAGCGCGTCCCGAACATCTTCAGGGATTTTTTGATGACGAGCATGGTCATGTAGCCAGGGTTCGCCTGCAAGAACGCACCCAACGCCGCCCCGCCGATGATCATCACCTCGTAAGGTTGAATCAGCGCGGCGATCTGGCCGTGGGACAGGACGTATCCGCCGAGTACACTCGCGAAAACGACGATGATGCCGATAATTTTTGCCATAGATAATGAATACTTACTGAGTCGGGTTCATGGTCATGTTTCGCAGGAGTGTCAAAACTCTTGTTCTACATATCGGCCTGACTGCGCCAGACTGTAGGCAAGCAGCGCGAAAAAACCCCGTGGCAGACAGCACGCGGGGTTCACTGCGAGGGCCAGCATGATGCCAGTATTGGACTTCATTCAAAACCATCCAGCCGTACGGGATTCCTGAATGCAATCAGAAACATCGTCACCACGGCCCGTCCCAAAGACACTCGACGCCTGGATCAAGCAACTCGATGACATCGCATTGCCGGTGCCTGCGGCTGCGCACGCAAGGGTGCGTGCGGCACTGAATGACAGTCGTCGCTCGATTCGCGATATTGCTGAAATGATGCAGGCCAGTCCTGCCCTGGTGTTGAGCGTGCTGCGCGAAGCCAATCATCACAGCAGCGGCGGCTTTTCCGAACCCGCCGAGAGCCTGGAAGTGGCGATCAATCGGCTGGGTCTGGCGCGCACTGAAACATTGCTCGCCCGCCTGCCCGCAATCGATGAGCGCGACATCCCACCCGCCCTGCGGCAACTGCAGATGGTCAGTCAGCACGCTACCCAGCAAGCCACGGGCTTATTTGCCAATCAGTTAGCTCGGCTTTGGCAAGATATTCATCTTGGCAGTTTGCTGTTTTTGTCGCCGCTTTGGCCGTTGGCGCTTGCCCATCCCAAACTGCTGGAAGAGTGGGAACTGCGGGTCATTCATAAGGGCGAATGCGCGAAAAAAACTGAAAAGGCTCTGTTTGGCATTCGTTTGATAGTCCTGTGCAAAGCGATTGCCGCACATTGGCATCTGCCAATGTGGGTGATGCGTGGCTATCAGTTGATGATCGGCGAGCAGCGCAATCTGGTGAAGGTGCTGCGTATCGCCCATGAAAATGACGATCCACTCATACAACAGCAGCGCCTGGATGCAGACCTGCCCCTGCAACGCTGGCTGAACCAGCCTGCCAACACCATCTTGCTGGCGAACGGACTGGCGCTCTCGGCGCAATACGCCTGGAACAGCCCTCATAACTTGCGCTGGGCGTTGTTGACCAGCCTGTATCTGCAACAACCGTTGGCGAGCGTTCAACAACAAATCCACCAAAATGCTGCTAGCAGTGCTCGATCGCACGCAGGTGTCGGCGTCTGGCATCCGGCTGAAGCGCTGCTGTGGCCGTGGGAAACGCGGCGCGTCCACAAGGGCCTGCTGGCTGCACCGGCGCCATCTACCGAGGCGCTGCAGGACTGGCGCAAGCAATGCGCGCAACTGTTGAAGGAGCCAAGTCCGTTCAGTAACGCTATGAATCTGACCTCATTCGCCCGGGATGCGCTGCTCGCCTGTGGCATGCAGCGGGTGATGCTGTTGATGATCGACCGAAAGATTGATGCCCTGTGCGTTCATCAAACGGCAGGGCTGGATAAGTCCGCCGCCTCCCTGCTGATACCGATCAAAGACAGCACCGTGCTGCAACGTCTGCTGGCCCAGGCGACTCAACTGCGCCTGACGCCCGCCAATAACGCACAATTCTCGGCACTGCTACCGGCCAGCCTCCGGGGGCAGTTCAGCGGGGAAAACCTGTTGATCCGCTCGCTCGCCAGTAATGGCCGGGTGATGATGCTGTTGGTCGCCGATCAAGGGGGTGGACTGTTGTCAGAAATTTCCGTGCAGGCCTTCGGAAAAACGTCGCAATGCATTGAGAAAGCGCTAACGACGTTTAGCCATCGCAATGCTTGACGCCTGAGCTACAATTCGCCTCTTTTGACGATCTGGAGACCTCTTTATGTCTGCCTTTTCAGGCTTGCCGCTGGTGATTGAACCCAGCGAACTCCAGGCACGGCTTGGCGCTTCAGAGCTGATACTCGTGGACCTGACCAGTAGCGCCCGCTACGAGGCCGGACACATTCCCGGCGCACATTTTGTGGACCCCAAACGTACTCAACTGGGTCAGGCGCCGGCTCCCGGCCTGCTGCCAACCCTGCCGGAGCTGCAAGCACTGTTCGGTGAATTGGGCCATAACCCAAACGCTGTTTATGTGGTTTATGACGACGAAGGCGGCGGCTGGGCCGGACGTTTCATCTGGTTGCTCGACGTGATCGGCCATCACCAATACCACTACCTCGATGGCGGCTTGCTCGCCTGGCAAGCCGCGGGTTTGCCCTTGTCCAACGAGGTCCCTGCCGCCGTCGGTGGTCCAGTCACGCTGACCCTGCACGACGAGCCGACCGCGACCCGTGAATACCTGCAAAGCCGCCTTGGCGCTGAAGACCTCGCGATCTGGGACGCTCGCGGCCCGACCGAGTACTCCGGAGAGAAGGTCGTTGCGGCCAAAGGCGGCCACATTCCCGGCGCCGTGAACTTCGAATGGACAGCCGGCATGGACCCTGCCCGCCAGCTGCGGATTCGCAAGGACATGCCGCAAATCCTCGAAAGTCTCGGCATCACGCCGGATAAGGAAGTCATTACCCATTGCCAGACCCATCACCGCTCCGGCTTCACCTATTTGGTGGCAAAAGCCCTGGGCTACCCGCGGGTCAAGGGCTACGCCGGTTCGTGGGGCGAATGGGGTAATCACCCGGACACACCGGTCGAGCGCTGACATCCGACCGTAATGCGGCGCCTTCCCGTGACCGGAGCGCGCCTTCAACCCAAGAACATGGTTTAGGAATTCTGATGAAACAGCGTCTGTTTATCTTCTTTCAATACGTACTCCCTCACCACTTGTTGTCGCGATTGGCCGGCTGCGTGGCCGAATGCCGCGTGCGCTGGTTCAAGAATGCATTCACTCAGTGGTTCGCGCGCCGTTATCAGGTCGATATGTCGCAGGCGCTGGTGGAAGACGTCACCGCATACGAGCACTTCAATGCATTTTTCACCCGCGCCCTGAAACCCGGCGCACGCCCGCTCGACCCAACTCCCGGAGCGATCCTGTGCCCGGCCGATGGCGCCGTCAGCCAACTGGGCACCATCGAGCACGGTCGGATCTTCCAGGCCAAGGGCCACAGCTTCAGCACGCTTGAGTTGTTGGGTGGCGACTCGCGCTTGTCTGCGCCGTTCATGGGCGGGGAGTTCGCCACAATTTACTTGTCGCCCAAGGACTACCACCGCGTGCACATGCCGCTGGCCGGGACGTTGCGCGAAATGGTCTACGTGCCCGGGCGTATTTTCTCGGTTAACCAGACAACAGCCGAAAACGTACCTGAGCTGTTTGCCCGCAACGAGCGAGTGGTTTGCCTGTTCGATACCGAGCGCGGTCCGATGGCCGTTGTGCTGGTCGGCGCCATGATTGTGGCGTCCATTGAAACGGTCTGGGCTGGATTGGTGACGCCGCCCAAGCGCGAACTGAAAACCACCCGCTACGATGAAGCCGCTCGCGGCCCCATTCATCTGGAAAAAGGCGCTGAGCTGGGCCGCTTCAAGTTGGGCTCCACGGCCATCGTGCTGTTTGGCCCAGGTCAGGTTAAGTGGGCCGAACAGTTGGTTGCAGGCTCCCCGACTCAAATGGGCCAGGCACTGGCACTTCCCGTTCAGGCTTGATTCTTGCGTTTGATTGTTCTGGCAGCATTTTACTGACGCGCGCCTTTGGAAGGGCGTCGTCAGCATCGTCACGGGGCTGAAGTATCGGCGCCGATACACTGTGGATTCGATCTTCGGGCTGCTAGCGCTAACCGATGCTGCTAAAGTCCAACATCGGTGCTGTAGGAATATTCGCTTTCGACTGTCGTAAGGCGGATGGCATTACAGGGCAAGACGTACTGCTTACATCAGTTTCAAGCCGCCGTTCGGGCCCGTAGTTGTTGGAGTCAGCCTGTCACATGAGTAATTTAAGTCTCCCACTGTTGTTGCGCGCACCTGTGCCGACGCAGTCGAGCCTGTCATTCTGCGACGCGACACCCAAGGACTTGAAGCGCTGGATAGCAACGCTGCCTAAAGCCAACCTCGGGGAAATGGCACGTCAGCTCTATCAAGGCCTCGGCGAACTGAATCAATTACTCACACCCAGCGACAATCGCCTGCAACTGCTCGAACTGCTGCGGCCCGAGGTGTATTACGTCTGTAATCACCTGGAGCGGCACTTTCTCAATCAGTCGGTGGTGCTCGAAGAACGCCCGCGCAAAGTCGCCAACTTATGCCAGGCCCTGCAAAACCATTTGGCGATCGGCTACAAGCAAATCATCGCTCGAATCGCGCCCAAACTGACCAAAGACCGCACGTCCTTGCTGACGACAGCCTTGCAGCGCGCGCTGCATTGCCTCAATGGCCCGTTGATTCGCGCCAATCAACTGTATTGTCCTGTTCAGGATGGTTTGTGGCTTGAGCTGCATCAGATTTATCAAATCGCCCGACATAGCAAACTGCAAAACATACAGGTAGCCGATAATCTGGCCCTGCATACCCGCACGCTGTCGGTCGAACAGACTTACGTCATAGCGCTGCTGATGGGGAGCTCGCGCTGCAATCAGATGCGCCAGCACAACATCGGCCGGTTGGCCGAAGTGCTCGACGCGTGGAGCTCGTTGGTCAAGCTGCAATCGCCCGCCGAAGAATCCAGCCTGTTTGCGCTGGCCCCTACCGCAGATGCCGCGCCGCGCTACAAATCCCTTTACACACCAGAGCAACTGCCGAACCTGCTGGGGATAAACCCGCTGGCGTTAGCCGCCGCTATTCAGCGCTATCTGGAGACGCCAGCAGATCAGCGCTCCGAGTCCACTCTGACCGTGCCGACAGGCTTTTCAGCTGATCTGCTGCAGCACTTGGCTGCAGCGTGGGGCGATGTATCCGAACGCGCCTTTCAGCGCACACCAGGTCAGGGCTCGCTGACGCTGTGCGTCGGAATGAGCGCGCTGCACTACTTCATCAGTGGTGAAAAATCTTTCAGCGATGTGTTGCAGTTGCCCGTTGTCAGCAAGCCCGCCGATTTCAGCCTGCAACCGCTACCATCAGGGAAACTCAACGCCTGGGGACACGTGAAGGATGATCTGAGGCCCAGCCACGGTTTGGCCCATGAGGAAATCCAGTATCGACCTGCCGAGGACGGAGCGGGCAGCGCCTTGGATAATCAACAGAGCTTCCCCACCTACAGTTTGAGTATTGTGAACCACAGCCCTGGCGGGTATTGCCTGGCATGGGCGAAGGAAGTCCCGGATCAATTGCAGGCTGGGGAGATGGTCGGCATTTACGATCCTGGGCAGGGTTGGAGTATCGCGACTGTGCGCTGGGTCAGGCAGGTTCGTAGCGGCGGCATGCAGATGGGCATTGAGCTGATCGCGCCCTTTGCCCAGGCCTGCGGGCTGCAACTGCTGCGTACTGAGCACAAAAGCCAGTATTTGCGTGCGCTGCTGTTACCAGAGGTGCGCGCCATCGATGTGCCGCCGACGGTCATGGCGCCGCGTTTGCCGTTTGAGGAAGGCAGCAAGGTGTTGATCAATACCAGCGGTCAGGAACGACGCGCAGGCCTGAGCAAGCGCCGCTCGACCACCGGCAGCTATAACCAGTTTGAATACCAGATCCATGAAGGGCCGAAAAAAGTGGATGCCGCACCCGACGATTCAGAGCCGGAGCAAGAGTTCGATTCGCTGTGGGGCGTGCTTTAGGCTTTTTGGAAGAGCTGAAGAGCTCCGCCATGCTGCGATAGGGCACGTCTGATACACCTCAATCGCAGCCTGGCGGAGCTCGTCAGTTCCTACACGGACGGTGCCAATTTTCAGCCGCGTCCTTCGCGATCACGAAAGCCCAGCAGGTATAAAACCCCATCCAGACCCAGCGTTGAAATCGCCTGCTTGGCCGACTGCTTGACCAGCGGTTTGGCGCGGAACGCAACGCCCAGCCCGGCTATTGCCAGCATCGGCAAATCATTGGCTCCATCTCCGACGGCGATGGTCTGCTCCAGACTCAAACCTTCTTTGGCTGCCAGTTCGCGCAGCAAATCGGCTTTGCGCTGCGCATCGACAATCGGCTCGATAGCATTGCCGGTGCACTTGCCATCGACCACTTCCAGTTCGTTGGCGAACACATAGTCGATACCGAGCCTGGCCTGGATCTGCCGGGCGAAGTAGGTGAAGCCACCGGACAGGATCGCCGTCTTGTAACCGAGTCGCTTGAGTTCGGCGAACAGGTTTTCGGCGCCTTCGGTCAAGCGCAGCGAAGCACCGATTTCGTCCAGCACACTGACATCAAGGCCCTTGAGCAGCGCCATCCGCTCTTTGAAGCTTGCCTTGAAGTCCAGTTCGCCACGCATTGCGCGCTCGGTGATCTCGGAAACACGCTCGCCAACACCGTGGGCTTTAGCCAGTTCATCGATCACTTCGGCTTCGATCAGCGTCGAGTCCATATCGAAAACTGCGAGACGACGGTTGCGGCGGAACAGGGAGTCTTGCTGGAACGCGATGTCCACATTGAGTTCTTGCGCCACACGCAGAAATTCCGCTTGCATCGCTTTCGGATCAGCTGGCTCGCCACGCACCGAAAACTCGACGCAGCCTTTACCTTGATCAGCCGGGGTGTCGAGCGGCATACGCCCAGACAGTCGATCGATGTGATCGATGTTCAGACCGTATTTGGCGGTGATGGCGCTGACACGCTGCAACTGTTCGGCCGTAACCTTGCGCGTCAGCAACGTAACGATGTGACGCGCCTTGCCTTGCCCTTCGACCCAATGCTGATAGTCGTCTTCCGAAACCGCCGTAAACCGGACCTGTTGGTCGAGTTTGTACGCCGTGAACAGAATGTCTTTGAGCACTGAGGAGCCTTGTTCGGTCCCTGGAATTTCAACCAGAATGCCGAACGACAGCGTGTCATGGATCACTGCCTGACCGATGTCCAGAATGTTCACGCCACCCTGGGCAAGCACACCGGTAATGGCCGCAGTGAGACCTGGACGGTCGAGACCTGTGATGTTTATCAGGACAATTTCGCGCAAGGCGCACCCCCGCAGTGGAAAAAAACCGCATTCTACTCACTTTCAGTGACCGCCGGGCACAGCGAGCGCTTTGCCGCACCTGGGTCGCTCGCTATACTGCGCGGCAACTTCTCCAAGAGAGCCGTGCTCTGTGAACCGGCCCACGCCCGTTAAAACCGATAACTTCTTCCTGCTAATCTTCCGGGCATTGCGGCATCGTCGTGTACCGATAGCTTTGCGTATCGCCAGCCATAACGTGATCCTCGTCGCGTTGGCTCTGGTGATCTACGCCTGCGTGATGGGCCTGCAATTCAAGCAGGCCATGCACGAACAGGCCGACGCACTGGGGCAGGCCCTGACCACGCAGACCGCTACGTCAGCCACTGAACTGTTGGTGTCCAACGACAACCTCAGTCTCAACGTGCTGCTGGGCAACCTGGTGAAAAACCCGTTGGTAGCCCACGCGGCTATTTATAGCGTCGACAACCGGATTCTCGCAGAAGCCGGCCAGCGACCAAAAAACGGTTTGCTGGGTGAAGCTGAGGGCCAGTACGAGATCAAGATCACTTTCCAGGACGTGGTCGCGGGTAATCTGCGTATCAGCCTGGACATGACCCAGTTCC
The DNA here is from genome assembly GCF_057128745.1 of Pseudomonas rosaeacicularis. Classification (NCBI taxonomy): domain Bacteria; kingdom Pseudomonadati; phylum Pseudomonadota; class Gammaproteobacteria; order Pseudomonadales; family Pseudomonadaceae; genus Pseudomonas; species Pseudomonas rosaeacicularis. The sequence continues at coordinate 17,897 of NZ_JBSKHT010000005.1, read as the reverse complement.
AGCAACCGATGACCATCAGCCTGCAAAGCATGGCGATTCTCAGCGGTATCCTGCTGGCATTGTCACTGGCGCTGAGCCTGCGTCTTGGGCGGCACATCTCCACGCCGCTGCTGCAATTGCGCATGTGGCTGCGCTACATCGACCCGTACACCCCGGGGACCGATCGTCAGGATGAAATCGGCGATCTGGCACGTCAGCTCAAGGCATCGTATGCGCCGCCGGAGCCGGAGCCTGCTCCCGAACCCGAGCCTGAGTACGTCGAAGACGACGACACTGAAACCTCATTCGATGACAGCGACCTGAACGACCCTGACTTTGACGACGCGCCCAAACCTCGCGTCAATGTCACGCCCCGTCAGATCGTGGCTGACGAAGATGAAGAGGACGACCCGTTCTCCGACCTGAAGGACGATTCGCTGCCCAAGCCGATTGCGCGCCCGACGCTGCCTGTTGCGCCTTCGCAACCTCAGTACAGCGCCGTGCTGGCTGTGCAACTGGGTTCTCAGGAGCAACTGCGTCGATTGCCGCGCGCTCGCCTGACCGAACTGCTGGAGCGCTATCGCGACTGCATCGACCAGGCCGCCTCGCTGTACGACAGTGAACTGCACACGCTGAACGACGGCAGCTCGCTCATGCTGTTCAGCACTCAGGACAGCGGCGATGACTATCTGACCAACGCTATTTGCTGCGGCGAATTGCTGCGAGCGCTGAGCCATGCATTGCAAATCGAGGTCGCAGACAGCGGCATCGCCCTGCAACTGCAACTGGGTCTGACTCAGGGCGAAGGCCTGCACGGCATGACACAGATTGACTTGTTGCTCACTGAAACGGCCCAAGATGCTCTGGCGCTGTCTCAACACAGCCGCAATCTGTTGCTGGTTGAGCGCAAGATCAGTGAAGACCCGACCATCCGCCAACGCGCGCGCATCCGCCCGATCGCAAGCCCCGAAGGTGCCAGCTGTGTAGAGCGTTTGCTGGAACCCTACCCGTCGATGCTCGAACGCCAATTGGCGCGAATGCACGAAGCTCGCAAGGTCTGACCCCTTTCACAGGCTCGCTGCTATCTTCAGATAGACGCGGGCTTTGTAGGTCGCTTGACCGAGAGGCGGACCTGTGGGAGCGGACCTGTCCGCGAAGAGATGAGTACGGTCATCACTCTTCTATCGTCCATAAAAGCCGCATTCGCGGACAGGTCCGCTCCCACACAAAAGCTGAGACAGTTATCGCACCCACAAAAAAGCCCGCATCGCTGCGGGCTTTTTGTTGGGCGCTGAACTTAGAAGCGGAACACTTCCAGATCAGTCCGAATAGGCGAAGCCATCGGAATCTTCGGCTTATCCTGGTCAGTCCGGGTCTTGGCTGGAGCGGACTTTCTCGGCTCCTCAGCCACCAGCGGCTGACTGGCCACCGGCCTGACTGCAACACTCAGCTGATCCGCCAGACGCTGCAACAGCAGGCCTTGCGCCTTGACCTGAGCAGCTGAACTGCCCGCGTGAGGCTCTTCGAGGTGAATCAGCTTGGTATCACGGACGGTGCCGCGCCGATCAAGCAAACGCCACTGCGCGTCTAGAATGGCCGGTTGATCCTTGCCTGAGTCCAGACGAGTGATCGACAGCACCACTTGCACGTCAGGCGTAAAGTTCGCCGCCGCTGGCGCCATGACGACGCGCTGGCTATCGAGCTTCCACGCCAATTGGCGAAGCAGCAATTGATCGATATCCGAGGAAAGACTGCCGGCCCAGCGCCCATCGGTGGAAGCCGTCAGGCTGCCGTCGGGTTGACGCTGCAGTAATGTCTCGCGTTGCAAGTAATCAGCAACGGAAACCGGGCCCAGCAACACTGCCACCCCGCCGTTTTGTTTCGGTTGCCCAGGTGCGCCGCTATCAAGCTGATACAGCGAAGTGGGTTGATGCACGCTACACCCGGCCAAACCTAGAACGCCGGTCAACAGCAATACAACAGGAACGCGTAAGAAATTCATCATTCCATCCAGGTGGCGGCCACAAGGCACACCACGATGTTAAGGACTCAAGAAAACATGAAGGCACTCAGCCACGCCTGCACCTCAAGACGCCATATCATCCGTGAATATGCGCTATGACTCCAGCGATTATGCGTCGATCTTCGTGGCAGAACGAAGACCGACCGCCTAAATCGACTGCTTAAATAGCGCTTTCCACCAACAGACCGTCCACGCGCTGGAAGCCGCGCGGCAACTTATTGCCCCGGCGTCCACGCTCGCCCTTGTAATGTTCAAGATCGTCTGGCTTGAGCGACAGCGTACGCTTGCCCGCCTGGAGCACCAAGGTAGAGCCATCCGGAATGACTGCCAAACCTGTCACGTATTCTTCACGGCTCGCTACCCGCTCGCCGGGGATGCCGATGATCTTGTTGCCTTTGCCTTTACCCAGCTGCGGCAGGTCGCTGATTTTGAACACCAGCAAGCGACCTTCCGTGGTCACGGCAGCCAGCCAGTTCTGTTCACGATCAGCAACCGGACGCGGCATGATGACCTTGGCGCCTTTGGGAAGACTCAACAGCGCCTTGCCAGCTTTGTTCTTGGCCTGCAGATCCTCACCCTTGACCACGAACCCGTAACCGGCGTCAGAGGCGATGACATACAGCGCATCGTCGTCAGGCAACAATACGCATTCGAATGTCGCACCCGGCGGCGGCTGGAGCTTGCCGCTCAACGGCTCGCCCTGGCCCCGTGCCGATGGCAAGGTGTGGGCTGCCAGGGAATAACTGCGCCCTGTTGAGTCTATAAAAACAGCGAACTGGTTTGAGCGACCCATCGCAGCGGTCTGAAAACCATCCCCGGCCTTGTAGGAAAGCCCGGTGCCGTCAATATCGTGACCTTTGGCGGAGCGCACCCAGCCTTTTTCCGACAGCACGACCGTGACTTTCTCGTTCGGCAGCAGGTCATGTTCGGTCATGGCCTTGGCTTCAGCACGCTCGACGATCGGCGAACGGCGATCATCGCCATAGGTTTCAGCATCTTTGATCAGCTCGGTGCGCACCAGCTTCTTGAGCTTGGCTTCGCTGCCCAGCAAGGCCATCAGCTTGGCGCGCTCCTTGTTCAGTTCATCCTGCTCGTTGCGCAGCTTCATTTCTTCGAGGCGTGCCAACTGACGCAGACGGGTATCCAGAATGTAATCGGCCTGGATTTCGCTCAGTTCAAAGCGCTCGATCAGCTTGGCTCGCGGGTGCTCCTCGGTGCGGATGATGTGGATCACTTCATCCAGATTGAGGTAGGCGATCAGCAAGCCGTCCAACAGGTGCAGACGACGATCGACTTTATCGAGACGGAATTGGAGGCGACGGCGCACGGTCCGCACGCGGAACTCCAGCCATTCCACCAGCAGCGCTCGCAGGTTCTTCAGCTGCGGCTTGCCGTCCAGACCGATGATGTTGATGTTGACGCGGTAGCTGGACTCAAGGTCAGTACTGGCGAACAAGTGCTGCATCAACGCTTCGTGATCGACCCGGCTGTTCACCGGAATAATCACGATACGGCAGGGGTTTTCGTGGTCGGACTCATCGCGCAGGTCGGCAACCTGCGGCGCCTTGGAAGGCTTGGCTTGCATCAGGGCGGCGATCTGCTCCAGCACCTTGGCGCCGGAGACCTGATGCGGCAATGATGTCACGATGATGTCGCCATCTTCGACGTGGTACACAGCGCGCATGCGCACCGAGCCCTTACCGGTTTCGTACATCTTCAGCAGGTCGGCGCGGGGGGTGATGATTTCCGCTTCGGTCGGATAGTCCGGCCCTTTGATGTGTTCGCACAGCTCGCTGATGGTCGCTTTGGGCTCATCGAGCAAATGCACACACGCCGCAGCGACTTCCCGCAGGTTGTGCGGCGGTACGTCGGTGGCCATGCCCACGGCAATGCCGGTGGTGCCGTTGAGCAGGATGTTCGGTAAACGTGCCGGGAGTACCGAAGGTTCGTCCAGCGTACCGTCGAAGTTAGGCACCCAGTCGGCAGTGCCCTGTCCCAGCTCACTGAGCAATACCTCGGAATAACGCGACAGGCGCGCTTCGGTGTAACGCATGGCCGCAAATGACTTGGGATCATCTGGCGCACCCCAGTTCCCTTGGCCATCGACCAACGTGTAGCGATAGCTGAACGGCTGAGCCATCAGCACCATCGCCTCATAGCAGGCCGAATCGCCGTGAGGATGGAATTTGCCGAGTACGTCACCGACCGTACGCGCGGACTTCTTGTGCTTGGAATCTGCGTCCAGGCCCAGTTCGCTCATAGCGTAGACGATGCGTCGTTGCACCGGCTTCAAGCCGTCGCCGATGTGCGGCAGCGCGCGGTCCATGATCACGTACATGGAATAGTTGAGGTAGGCCTGTTCGGTGAAGTCAGCCAGTGATCGGCGTTCTACGCCATCCAGGCTGAGGTCAAGGGAGTCGCTCATGCGGGCCTCATCATTTTGTCTTCTGACGCAGCAGCATAGTGCCGCCGCGCTGGGTGAATTCGAGTTGTTTCATGGCGCTCATGCCCAGCAGCGCTTGTTCGCCGTCCAAACCGGGCACCACCAGGGCGCGCACATTGCTCAGGACGATATCGCCAATCTGCAGGCGGTCCAGCGTGGTCCGAAAACCTTCGCTGCGCCCGTTCGCGGTGCTGACATCAACCCGCGCTCCACGGCCAAGCCCCAATTGATCCGCCACGGAGGCGGGTATCGCTACGTCAGTCGCGCCCGTGTCGAGCATGAACTGCACAGGGCGGGTGTTGACGAGACCGGTCATCACGAAGTGACCCTGACGATTGGCGGCCAGTTGCACTTCGATATAGCCGTCGCCGTGCTGCGAGGCAACGGCGGTATTGGGGTTTTCCTGACGCTGCTCCCAATCGCCAAAAAACCGCGTCGCTAGAAACAGCGCCGCGGCCCAGGCCACTATCAACATCAAGCGGCCAGCGCGTTTGCCGGCAGGCGCCTGACTCAAGGCTTACCGCCCCAACCACCTTCAGGCGCTGCAAAACGCCAGACAATCGGACGTTTTTCACCATCGGCGCGCATACCGAAGTTATTGTCGATCCCGACCCAGGCGCCCTTTTCATCCACCACCAGCGCTTCGGTCAGACCAAATTTCTGATCGTATAGGCGGTTGGGCAGCAAGGCTTCCTTGGCGAATGACCAGCAGGCTTCGATTTTGCCGGTCTCCAGGCTGCGGCGGCAAATACGATATGCCGCTCGCTCCAGTGCATACAGCTTGCCTTTGAAGAGGGAGATGTCAGCAAAATCTATCGGTAAAGATTGCCCGCCTACCTGTGGAGGAAGCACGTCATTGCCCGACTCAACCCGCAAGATGCAGCTGCCTTTGCAATCCCAAGTGCCTTGGTCTTGATGCACCGCCAGCAGCCCGCGCTTGTCGCGCTCGGCCGCCAGCCACAACTGATCGCCCGCCGCATTGATGGCGATGCCTTCAAAGATGGCGTTGAAATGTCTCAGCATTCCGGCCGACTGGGCTTCCTGGACGACTTTTTTTGGCAGATCAAGCCATACCGGAGCACCGTCGACAGGGACTTTAAGGACCGTTGCATAGCCTTCGCTAACCAGGTACCGGTTGCCTGCCGCGTCACAGGTGACGCCTTCGAAATCCAGGCTGCCGCCACGAATGAGCGATGCTGCCTTGGCCAAAGACGTCATGGCGGTGGACAGGCCGCTGTCCGGAACAGGTGGAATGACAAGCAGCGTTTGCTTGGCCTTCCAGACGGTTTCGGTGGTGTCCAGGCTGTACAGGATCGAGTCGTCGCGGTCCGATACCGTCCACAGCACGCCATTGCATGAAGCCAGACCCGAAAGGTTGCCGCCGACCATGTCATCCACCGGATGCTCGGACAACAACTTCAATTCAGGTAACGGGGCCGCGAAAACCGGTGCTGAGATGAGCAGCAGCGCTGCAAGCCAGGCCCGCATCAAGTCAGCACCTCGGCCAGGTTGCCTTTGGATTCAAGCCAGCTTTTGCGGTCACCGGCGCGCTTCTTGGCCAGCAGCATGTCCATCATTTCCGAGGTCGCTTCAAAGTCATCCAGCGTGAGCTGGACCAACCGACGGGTGTTGGGGTCCATCGTGGTTTCGCGAAGTTGCGGCGGATTCATCTCGCCCAACCCTTTGAATCGGGTGACCTGAGGTTTGCCGCGTTTTTTCTCGGCGATCAGACGATCGAGAATACCGTCGCGCTCGGCTTCATCCAGGGCGTAATAAATGTCTTTGCCTAAGTCGATGCGATACAGCGGCGGCATGGCGACGTAGACGTGGCCAGCATCCACCAACGGCCGGAAATGCTGGACGAACAATGCACACAGCAGCGTCGCGATGTGCAGGCCGTCTGAGTCAGCGTCGGCGAGGATGCAGATTTTGCCGTAACGCAACTGGGCAATGTCAGCCGAGCCAGGATCGACACCAATGGCGACTGCAATGTTGTGGACTTCCTGACTGGCGAGCACCTCGCCGCCATCCACTTCCCAAGTGTTCAGGATCTTGCCGCGCAACGGCAGGATGGCCTGGAATTCTTTATCGCGGGCCTGCTTGGCAGAACCGCCGGCGGAATCACCTTCCACGAGAAACAGCTCGGAGCGCATCGGGTCCTGGCCCGCGCAGTCCGCCAGTTTGCCCGGCAACGCTGGGCCTTGGGTGATGCGTTTGCGCTCAACCTTTTTGCTGGCCTTCAGACGACGGCCGGCGTTATTGATCGCCAGCTCTGCCAGTTGCATGCCCAGATCAGAGTTCGCGTTGAGCCACAGGCTGAACGCATCCTTGACGACGCCTGAGACAAACGCCGCCGCTTCGCGGGAAGACAGGCGCTCTTTGGTCTGACCGGAGAACTGCGGCTCTTGCATCTTCATCGACAGCACGAAGGCAATACGTTCCCAGACGTCCTCGGGGGCCAGCTTCACGCCGCGCGGCAGCAGATTGCGGTATTCGCAGAAATCGCGCATCGCGTCGAGCAGCCCTTGGCGCAGACCGTTGACGTGGGTGCCGCCTTGCGCCGTCGGGATCAGGTTGACGTAGCTTTCCTGCACGCTGTCGCCACCTTCGGGCAACCACAGCAGCGCCCAATCGACCGCCTCTTTATTACCGGCAAAAACGCCGCAAAAAGGCTCATCCGGCAGGCGCAGGAAGTCACTGACCGAGTCCTGCAGGTATGAGCGCAGGCCATCCTCGTAGTGCCACTCGACTTTCTCGCCGCTGGCCTTGTCTTCAAAGCTGACCAGCAACCCCGGGCAGAGCACGGCTTTGGCCTTGAGCACATGCTTGAGGCGGCTGACGGAGAATTTGGGGGTGTCGAAATATTTAGGGTCCGGCGCGAAGTACACGCTGGTGCCGGTGTTGCGTTTGCCGACTGCGCCGATGACTGCCAACTCGGTGGACTTGTAGCCATCGGCGAAGGTCATTTCATACTCGTTGCCGTCACGTTTGACCCGCACTCGCACCTGGGTGGAGAGCGCGTTGACCACGGAGATCCCCACGCCGTGCAAGCCGCCTGAGAACTGGTAGTTCTTGTTGGAGAACTTGCCACCCGCGTGAAGCTTGGTGAGGATCAGTTCGACGCCCGACACGCCTTCTTCCGGGTGAATGTCCACCGGCATCCCACGACCGTCGTCGGCTACTTCAAGGGAGTTGTCGGCGTGCAGGATGACCTGCACGGATTTGGCGTGTCCGGCCAGCGCCTCATCGACGCTGTTGTCGATGACTTCCTGGGCCAAGTGGTTTGGCCGTGAGGTGTCGGTGTACATGCCCGGCCGCTTGCGGACGGGGTCGAGGCCCGAGAGGACTTCGATGGCGTCTGCGTTATAAGAGCTAGCGCTGGGATTGGCCATGGGGTCTCGTCATCAGTCGTTCATTAAATTTCGGATTGACTCTGTGCAATCTGTTAGCGCGACCCATCACCGTGCAGCGCGATCGATCGTTTGCAGCAATTGGGGCGCAAAGCCTGCAAAACTCAACAAGGCCGGCATCTTGGCGGCGAAGCCCTGGAAGCTGTGATCACCGCCCGCTTCTATACGCAAGGCGCATGCCCGGTAGAAAGTCTGCGCGCGGCGGTAGTCCAGCGTCTCATCAGCTGTCTGCAGCCATACTTGAATTCGTTGCGGGTCCTGCGGGGCTGGCACTTCGAGTTCGGCCAGCGCATCCACATGATCATGCGTCAGCTCCCAGCGCTCGCCGGTATAGAGGTTTTCCTGAGTACCGAGAAAACCGTCGAACAGCTGATGCGGGTTGACTGCCGGGTTGATCAATACAGCCTTTAGGCCGTGGCGCTCCGCCAAATGAGTCGCATAGTAGCCGCCGAGCGAGCTGCCGACCAGCAACGGCCGACCGAGGTCGCTGATAGCACTTTCCAACTGAGCAATGGCCCGCCGAGGATGGTGATGCAATTCAGGGACACGCAGCTGATCGATCAGCCCCAGGTGCTGCATCAGCTCGGTCAACTGCGTGGCTTTTTTCGACAAGGCCGAGCTGTTGAGCCCGTGTATATAAAGCAGAGTCGGCTGATCTTGATTCACGCGGTCGCCTCCGGGCACGGTCATTTCGGGCTGCGCGCATCAATGAGCGCGGGCTGGCACAGGCAAAGCCGTGCAGTTTACAGGGACAAGTGGGCTGTAGCTCATTTTTAGGCTGTTGGAGCGAGTGGGCGGCATTCCTACCTGGTCACGTAGCTGGGACCGTAGGGTGTCAGGCACACCGTGTCGTCGGCTTCGCGGGCAAGCCTCGCTCCAACGACCGCGACTGCGATAAAGGATTGGATAACGCCGTTAATACCCGCCTCCGCCAAGGTCAACATCGAAGGCCCCCTCGGCCAGCCGGGAAACACCCGTCTCGAGCTGCCCGTCGCGATGCAGACGTAACCAGCGATAACCTGGAGCGCGGCTGTCCAGCTTGAAATCGTCGCTAACTGGCGCGAACTGGATGCAGGTCGAAGGTGACGCCATTAATCGCACGCCATCTCGCCAGTGATCGAATTCCTGATGCACATGCCCCCACAGCACCGCACGAACCTGAGGAAACCGATCCAGCACAGAAAACAGCGCGTCCGGGTTTTTCAGACCGATCGGCTCCATCCAGGCGCAGCCGATCGGCACCGGATGATGGTGCAGACAGACCAGATGATGACGCTCAGGCGCCTCGCTCAAGGACTGCGCCAGAAGTTGCAGCTGTTTATCTTCGAGATAACCAGGCACGGAGCCGGGTACGGCTGAATCGAGCAACGTAATGCGCCAATTGCCGACATCGACAATAGGCTCAAGAAAGTCGCTTTGCTGCGCCGCCAATGCCATCTGGGGGAGCTCGTCGTGGTTGCCGGGGAGCCAGCGCTTAGGAGCAGCGATGCGGTCGGTGGCATCACGGAAGGCTTGATAGGACTCGACCGTGCCGTCCTGGGAAAGATCGCCGCTGGCAATCACCAGATCAATCAGCGGTTGTTCCTCAAGCACTTGTTCCACTGCGGCAATGAGGCTGTCGCGAGTATTCATGCCCATCAGCGTGCCGTCCGCTTCACCGAACAGATGGCTGTCGGTCAACTGGACCACAAGTACAGAAGCAGATTGTGAGGATGCGCTCGGCAACGGCCATCTCCTTGAGCGGGTTATGGCCGGATTATGGTGCGAGAGCGGCAAGACGGCAAACAGACAAAAGTGGCGTGGTTCGCATTTAAATCGAAGGTATGAACGGCAGCGCCAAACAGATCAATTAACGCACCGCCTCAAACTCATGCCCACACGCCAGACAGTGGCTCAGCCATTCACCTAAAAACAGGTTGAGCTGGGCCTTTTCGTCGGGCTGGTGCATTTCAGGATTGGGGTACGGGTAGATGCCTTGAAAGCGCCGCGCGTGTTCGGCGCCGATGACCTCGGCCATGCGGGCGTCGTGATAGACCTGCACTTCGAGCCTAGGCACAGGAAGCCACGGCAGGCTGTGTTCCTGGCGCACTTGCAACGTGGTGGTATACGGGCAATCGAGGATCACTTCGACTGCCAGCACGCCGAGCATTTGATCACCCTGCGTGACTGCCACGCGGCGGGACCGTTGCGTGTTGCGCATGTCCGGGAGCAAACGCATCAAGCGCGCATAGTTGGCCTCACAGGCTGCTTGCAGCCCGGCAAGGTCAACACGATAGCGATCGCGCAGAAGATTCACGTCCACAGCCCCCTGATTTCAGTGCGGTTCAAAGCCAGCCACTGTATGGCGATAATAGTTGCAGCATTAACAATGCGTCCGTCTTTTACAGCTTGAAATGCATCCTCGAACGACCAGACCGACACACGGATATCCTCGGCTTCTTCAACCAGCCCGTGCAAGCCCCCCGCACCCTCGCTTTCGCACTTGCCCAGGAACAGATGAACGAATTCATTGCTGCCACCCGGCGACGGAAAGTATTGAGTAATCGGCCACAACGCGCTGAAGACAAGCCCAGCTTCCTCCTGTCCCTCGCGGTGAGCAACCTCTTCGGGCTCCTCTTTTTTGTCGATCAGGCCGGCGACCATTTCGATCAGCCACGGGTTGGGCGTCTTGCCGACGGCGCCGACGCGAAACTGCTCCAGAAGCACCACTTCGTCGCGCTTGGCGTCGTAAGGCAGCACGCACACGGCATCGTGGCGCACGAACAGCTCGCGGGTGATTTCCGGGCTCATGCCGCCGGCGAACAGCTCATGGCGCAGGTGCAGCTTGTCCAGTTGATAAAAACCCTTGAAGCAGTTTTCGCGCTGGGTGATCTCGTGTTGGGTTGGCATCGATTTAGTCGTGTCAGTCATAAAATTCTCGCTGCGGGACCACCAATGTCTTCAGCCCATCCTAACGCGCTGGATCAAGGGATGCAGCCCCCGGCCCGGCATTTGTGGCAAGCAGGGTAGACGACGATGAGCGAAAAGATCTCTAATCGGGCAAGCGGCGAACTGATGGCGCCGTCTGTAGTCGAAGCACCTTGCAGCTGCCTCACGCAGCTGCTTTCTTTGCCATTGCCAAGGATCAACATGTCGTTTCTGAAGATCATTTCACTGGCTTGCGTGGCCCTGATACTGGGCGCCTGCCAAAGCTTGTTCCAGCCCAATCTGCGCAGTCCGTTGACCGTTCAGCGTGACGCCTCCGAGCTGATAAAACCGGGCTGCACCAGCGCCGATTGCCCGCTGGTGAACATCGACACCGTGCACTTCCCTGATGAGCCCAAACTCGATGCGATCGTTCAGCGCACGCTGCTGCAACTGACCCGCACAGATTCCGACGGCCCGGTGCCGCCAACGCTCAAGGCCTACCAGGAGCAATACCTGAGTCAAGCGCAAGCACGCAACAGCAGTTATTTGCAGGCCAAAGTACGCGAGCAGCATGACGGTATCGTCGTCATAGAGCTGTCCAGCTACCTCGATACCGGTGGTGCCCACGGCGATCCGGGCCGGGCCTTCATCAACTACTCGCGTGCGCAGCAGAAGGTGCTGACCCTGGCAGACATGCTGGTGCCAGGCCAGGAATCTGCCTTCTGGCAAAAAGCCGAGCTCGCACACCAGAGCTGGTTGATCAGCAGCAAGATGAACGAAGACCCGGCATTCGTGCAGAGCTGGCCGTTCAAGCGCACCGCAAACATTGCCCTGACCTACGGCGCGGTGATACTCAAGTACCCAGTAACGACTATCGCCCCCTACGCCATGGGCCACATCGAGCTGAAGATTCCTTACCCTCAGCTCAACGGCATCATCAAACCGGAACTGTTCCCCGGCCGGAGCTGATTGCCTTCCCCAAAATCAGTTGCAGCACGCCAGCCACGATAATGGCTGGCAGTGTTGCACCGATGTCCGGATAGAGGTTCGCCAACAAGTGATACGTACTGATCCCGCCCAGCCAAGCCAATAGCGTCATCCAGCGAAAACTCAATGTTACCGCCACGTCGCCGCGACGACGCAGGATGAAGTGATCTACCAGCACCACGCCGAACAGCGGCGCGAACACCGAGCCAATCAACAGCAGGAAATTTTGGTACTGGGCAAGTGGCGCAAAGCAGGCGATCAGGGTGCAAATCACACCGATTGCCAATGCAATGTGCTCAACCTTGGCCTTCACCAGAATCCCGCTCGAAACCGCTGCCGAGTGAATGTCTGCAAACGCGTTCTCCGACTCATCGAGCAAAATCAGCAGCAGCGGAATGCCCATCCCCGCACCCGCCAGCGCCAGCAAAAGCGCATTGGCATCGCCACTTGGCGCGAACGCCAGCGTGTACGCAACGCCCAGGCTCATCAGCCAGAAATTACCGATAAAAAAGCCCAGCGCGGTCCCGCCGAAGACACCGGCTGCGCGTTTGCCAAAGCGCGAGTAATCGGCAATCAGCGGCAACCATGAGAGCGGCATGGCGATCGCGATGTCAAAGCCGACGGCGAATGGCATCGAGCCGTCACCGGCGCGCGCCCACAGCACTGCCAGATCAGTTTTGCTCAGCAGGTTCCAAGTCAGCCAGATGCACGCAGCCAACAACAGCCAGATGCCCCACTTGCGCAGCACTTGCCGCACGAATGTCAGCGGGCCGCTGACCGCTAGCAACGTGGCAAGCGCACCGAATACCACCGTCCAGAGCAAAGGATTGGCTATCAAGCTGCCTTCTGAAGAGACGCGAGCGCCCAACAGACTGGCGGCATCGCGCATCACGATGATTTCGAACGAGCCCCAACCCACCAGTTGCAGCAGGTTGAGCAGCGCGGGCAACGTCGCGCCCTTGGTGCCGAGGCTGAGCTTGAGCGCAGCCATGGATGAGAGACCGGTGTCGCTGCCGATCAAACCCACGGCCGCCAGCAGCAGAACGCCGACCAGCGTGCCGATGAAGATCGCCAGCATCGAACCGGACATGCCCAAACCCGGCGCTAGCAAGGCCCCGGTTTGCAGGACCATGAGGCCAATGCCGAGGGAAAACCACAGGGAAAACAGATCCCGTGCGCCGAAGACGCGGTTGGTGGCGGGGATGGGAATATCGGGGGAGTAGGTGTTGGGTGTGTTCACGTTTTTATCTCGCAGGGTTGTGAGCTGTCTGCACGCGATCAACCTGTAGGAGCGAATTCATTCGCGAGAAATGTTCCAGACAACCTATTCCTGCCGGCTGTACTGGCCTCTCGCGAATAAATTCGCTCCTACAGTCATCGGCGGCGTCAGATCTTTTTATAAAGCTGACTACCTTCCTGCTTGAACCGCTCGGCCTGCTCGCGCAAACCCTCTTGCACCGAGACATCCAACGCCTCGATCTTCTGATTGGCGGCGTACTCGCGCACTTCCTGAGTGATCTTCATCGAGCAGAACTTCGGCCCGCACATAGAGCAGAAATGCGCCACTTTGGCCGAATCTTTGGGCAGGGTTTCATCGTGGTATGAGCGCGCGGTGTCGGGATCAAGACCGAGATTGAACTGGTCCTCCCAGCGAAATTCAAAGCGCGCCTTGCTCAGCGCATTGTCCCGGATCTGCGCGCCGGGATGCCCCTTCGCCAAGTCCGCCGCATGGGCCGCGATCTTGTACGTAATGATCCCGGTCTTCACGTCATCCTTGTTCGGCAGGCCCAAGTGTTCCTTGGGCGTGACGTAGCAAAGCATGGCGCAGCCGAACCAGCCGATCATCGCCGCACCGATGCCCGAGGTAATGTGGTCGTAGCCAGGCGCGATATCAGTGGTCAGCGGGCCAAGGGTGTAGAACGGCGCCTCGTCGCAGCACTCAAGCTGCTTGTCCATGTTCTCTTTGATCAGCTGCATCGGCACATGGCCGGGGCCTTCGATCATGCATTGCACGTCGTGTTTCCAGGCGATCTTGGTCAGCTCGCCCAGGGTTTCCAGCTCGCCGAATTGCGCCTCATCGTTGGCGTCGGCAATGGAGCCCGGACGCAGGCCATCGCCCAGCGAGAAGCTGACGTCATAAGCCTTCATGATTTCGCAGATGTCTTCGAAATGGGTGTAGAGGAAGTTCTCTTTGTGATGCGCCAGGCACCACTTGGCCATGATCGAACCACCACGGCTGACAATCCCGGTCACGCGCTTGGCCGTCAACGGCACGTAGCGCAGCAGCACACCGGCGTGGATGGTGAAGTAATCGACGCCCTGCTCCGCTTGCTCGATCAACGTGTCGCGGAACAACTCCCAGGTGAGGTCCTCCGCAGCGCCACCGACTTTTTCCAACGCCTGATAGATCGGTACTGTGCCGATGGGCACTGGCGAATTGCGGATGATCCATTCGCGGGTTTCATGGATGTGCTTGCCGGTGGACAAGTCCATGACGGTGTCCGAACCCCAACGAATCCCCCACGTGAGTTTGGCGACCTCTTCCTCAATGGAAGAGCCCAGCGCGCTGTTGCCGATGTTGCCGTTGATCTTCACCAGGAAGTTACGGCCGATGATCATCGGCTCCAGTTCAACGTGGTTGATGTTGGCCGGAATGATCGCGCGACCACGGGCGATTTCTTCGCGCACGAACTCGGCGGTGATCTCTTTCGGGATGCTCGCACCGAAGCTGTGGCCGGCGTGTTGCTGGTTGAGCAGACCGGCAGCGCGGGCTTCCTGCAGCTTCATGTTTTCCCGGATGGCGACGTATTCCATCTCGGCGGTGATGATGCCCTGACGCGCGTAGTGCATTTGGCTGACGTTGGCGCCGGCCTTGGCCCTACGCGGGTTGTTGACGTGGGCGAAACGCAACGCGGTCAGCTCGGGATCATTCAGGCGCTGTTGACCGAAGTTGGACGTCAGACCGGTCAGGCGCTCGGTGTCGTCGCGCGAATCGATCCACGGCGAGCGCACATCGGCCAGGCCTTTGCGTACGTCGATGATGACGCTGGGGTCGGTGTAGGGGCCGGAGGTGTCGTAAACGGTGACCGGCGCGTTGATCTCGCCGCCGAAGTCCGTGGGCGTTACGTCAAGATGCACTTCACGCATCGGCACGCGAATGTCGGGACGCGACCCCTGCACGTAGATTTTCTGCGAACGGGTGAACGGCTGAACCGAGCCGGAATCGACTTGGGCTGACTCACTCAGATTGGCGTTTTTTAGTTTTGTACTCATCACGGGCTCTCCAGACATCATCCAGCAGCGGATAGATTTGTCGGAGCTTGAGCCTGATGTGAACGGACGGATGCACCCGTTGAAAGAGTGCTGAGGATCGAGCGGACGGTGTTCAGCATGTGAACAATCGACCCCGGACGACACTCAAGAGGACTCGCCGGGAGACGAGAAATCTTGTTCCCTACGCAGGCGCTAACCTGATCAGGTTCAACGGGATCCGGATTATCCGATCTCAGCCTCAAAGCAAGGCACCCCGACAAGAACGCGGCCAGTCTAGTCGCCGTAACCGTCAAACGCCAAGTACGGAATTCAAACGCTCGTTAAATGGCTGATATACCCGATTGTTGTCGGCATCCTGCGGAACTACACTCGCTACGCGGCGCCAAAGCCATCTGAGTCCGCCGGGCCAACAACTACTAGGGAATGTCTCATGCTGCGCAAACTTTCACTGGCCATTGCCGTGTCGTGTGCTTCAAATGCAATGGCCGCAGCAGCGGATTTGCCTTTACCGACCAAGACGGGATTGGTCAGCGTTTATCAGGAAGCGGTCAATAACAACGCCGATCTGGCCGCTGCCCGCGCCGATTACGATGCTCGCAAGGAAATTGTGCCCCAAGCCCGCGCTGGCCTGCTGCCCAATATTACCGGCGGAGCAGATTCGAGCAGCATTCGCACTAAACTCGATGAGCCTTCGGCGGTGATCAACCGCACAGGAACGGTTTACCGGGCAACGCTGAGCCAGCCGATTTTCCGAGCTGACCGCTGGTTCCAGTTGCAGGCCGCCAAGGACGTCAACGAGCAGGCCGCACTTGAGCTTTCAGCTACCGAACAAAATCTTATTCTGGACAGCGCGCAGGATTACTTCACGGTGCTGCGCGCCCAGGACAATCTTGCTTCCACCAAAGCCGAAGAGGCCGCGTTCAAGCGCCAGCTGGATCAGTCCAGAGAGCGTTTCGATGTGGGCCTGTCGGACAAGACCGATGTCTTGCAAGCCCAGGCCAGTTATGACACCGCACGCGCTAGCCGCATCGTTGCCAAGCGTCAGGTGGACGACGCATTTCAAGCGCTGGTGACCCTGACCAATCGCGAATACAACTCCATCGAAGGCATCGTCCACACGTTACCGGTGCTGACGCCGACGCCCAACGATGCAAAAGCCTGGGTCGACACTGCCGCCCAGCAGAACCTCAACCTGCTCGCCAGCAATTATGCGGTCAGCGCGGCAGAAGAAACCCTGCGTCAGCGCAAGGCAGGCCACGCGCCAACGCTGGATGCCGTCGCGCAGGTGGAAAAAGGCGACAACGATGCTTTGGGCTTTAGCAATCCGAACTTCACCGGCCAGGCGTACCACGGCAACGTCGAGCAGCGAACCATCGGCGTGCAGCTGAACATCCCGATTTACAGCGGCGGCCTCACCAGCTCTCAGGTGCGTGAAGCCTACTCGCGCTTGAGCCAGAGCGAGCAGCGGCGCGAAAGCCTGCGTCGCCAAGTGGTCGAAAACACCCGCAACCTGCACCGCGCAGTGAACACTGACGTCGAACAGGTTCAGGCGCGCAAGCAATCGATCATCTCCAACCAAAGCGCACTGGAAGCCACGGAAATCGGCTATCAGGTCGGCACGCGAAACATTGTCGACGTGCTGGACGCGCAACGTCAGCTGTATGCGTCAGTGCGCGATTACAACAACACCCGGTATGACTACATTCTCGACAACCTGCGTTTGAAGCAGGCGGCTGGGACGTTGAATCCTGGAGATCTGCAGGATTTATCGCGGTATTTGAAAGCGGATTACAACCCGGATAAGGACTTCTTGCCGCCTGATTTGGCTAAGGAAGCGGCGAAGAATTTTGAGAGGCCGAGTGAGCGGTAGGCGAAAATACGTCTTTGCGTTGCGCAGAACAAGCGCCTGCATGAAAGCCTGGGAATATTAGTGCAATGACGCCTAGGCTCCGCGTCTGAAGGTTAACTAAAGGTTCTTTGATTTCCAGACTCGAGTTGCGGCTGCGAATGAAATACCTTTGAAGAAGAAGGCCAATTTGTTGACCTCATCCCAGCCGTATACACGATGCGAGCTAAAAACCACTGATCCGACGGCTACTTCTGCGGCTTTTGCCAGAACGGCAAGTCTTCCATGGCGCGCTCGGTATCATCCATATCGTCCGTTCCAAGCGTATGATCGAATCGCTTAGATAGCATGCGTCTTATGCTACATAGCCTTTCAACTACTTTTTGGTCGTCGACAAAGCTGGTTACTTCTTGGGCATATGCTACGGGGTCTACGCTCGCAGGATCGTCAGCGTTGTCGTAATAATGAATTGCAATATTTCGCAGAGAAATCATCATGTACTCGACTTCGGTCAGGATTCGGAGCGCAGATTTACCAGAGATTTTTATTTTCTTGTTTGCTTTGCGCAGCTTATTTTCTTTTTTTGAAAGTTGGGTTTTCAAGTTTAAGGTCTCCTAAAACAGTCAGCTCTTTAGTGTGATAACTAGGATTTTTTATCCATTCTAAACGCTCGGCTGGCACATCCGTCTCTATATAGTGGCGACCTCGTCCCTCATAGATTTTGTATTTGTCTTCTGCTTCTTGTTGGTTCAGCGCCTTTTTACGGGCTGGTTCTAAGTAAACCCGGTTGTTATCTCTAGCAGTAATCACACCACTATCCTTGATTCCCGCCAAACCCTTTGAGTTGGTGTAATGCCGCACACGAACACAACTCCAACCCCAAGGATCAATCCAGCCCACCGGGTTAGGCGCATATTGGTACAGATTGATCCCGCCCGACAAGCCGATCGGGTCGGGGGTGGTGAAGCGGCCGATGTCGGGGTCGTAGTAGCGGAAGGTGTTGTAGTGCAGGCCGGTTTCGCGGTCCAG